>JANQEZ010000343.1 GCA_028278115.1 Clostridia bacterium | reverse complement strand
AGTCAAAAGTTTAATTTATACATATACTATATTAATGTACATATCAAAAATCCCCAGAATCATCGGATATTTTGATATGTATAAATTAACATTTACTTTGGATTCTCTATAAATCGTCAAAACTTTATATTTAGTATACCATAAAAATACATTTTCGTTATCAAGTATAGATTTCTCCAATAAAATTTTAATGAAATTTTAAGAAAATACGGGGCTTCAAATGAAGAATTAGAGAAATTCTTATGTTATAATATGGATATGTCTTTTAGTTCAAATAGCTACAGCAAGTATGGAGTATTATCTAAAAAATATGAGTATTCATGAGAGTGGTGATTAAATGTTTGATTTTAGAGTGCAGCAGGAATTGACATGTGTTGCTGAAGGTAATGGACACTTTTTTGCAAGAGTAGGTGCAATGATAGGCTATAAAGGGAATTTTACAGCGGAGAAGGTATTATTAGACCCAAATCAAAATCAAAGCATGCTAAGGTCGGTAATGAATTTTGCTACAAGAAAACTTACAGGCGAAAATATACCTATAATGAAGGTAAATGGCAGTGGAACCTATTATATGGCAAGTAATGCTAACCATGTTAGTGTAATAACTCTGCAGCCTGGTCAAAGTATAGGTGTAGAGGGTGAAAACCTATTGGCTTTTACAGCGGATTGTGAATATGGTGTTAGATTTATAGGAGTAGGAGTTGTATCTCAAAAAGGTCTATTTACATCAAATATATCTGCAAACGGTAAAAATTCTCAAGTGGTAATAACATCAAATGGAAATCCATTGATTTTAGAAACCCCATGCGTAGTAGACCCAGATGCTTTAATATGTTGGACTGGACCGGACCCTAATTTTAAGGTGGATGTGAACTGGAAGACCTTTATAGGACAGAGCTCAGGTGAATCATATTATCTAGAATTCAACAGACCGGGAGAGATAGTTATTATCCAGCCTTGTGAAAGGGCATCTGGTATTAGTATAGGCATTGATTAAAGTCCCTATAAAATCATCCTAGATATGGAGATTCCAGTCAAAAATTTATTTTATAAAGATAAAGGCTTTTAACCCTTAATTAATTTTTCAAAGAAAACAATGAATTCTTCTACATTTTTTTCTTTGGAAATATTAAATTATAAAAGCGTATATCCATACACATCAAAAATCCACAGAAACATAGGATATTTTGATATGTATATTAATAGTATGTATAAATTAAAGATTTATTTGGAACTCTCTATGTATGAATGTTAGATGGAGGTGAAAGATGGGTATTAGAGTCAATACAGGGAAAAAGGAAGAGCTAAAATTTTCAAATAGTAAAATAAGCTTTGATTCAGGTCATAAGTCTATACATACTGGAAAGATTGTTATCGGAGCCAATAAAAGCACAGGCAAAATTTCTTCTAATAACACACCAAACATGCAAAGTAGTATGAATAGCTTAAAAGCAGCTCCTAAGAAAAGAAAAAATGATTCTTTCATGGATAAATCTCAAACAACAATAATGAAAAGAGGACAAAAAATCAGTCTAAGCCAAAAAGCTTCAAATCTATCTAAGCTTTTAGTTGGTCTGCAGTGGGATGTAGATAGTAATTGTAGTCAAAATTTAGATATAGATGTATCAGTCTTTATGGTTGATGGTGATAATAGAACTAAAGAAGAAAATTTTATATTCTATAATAATCCTAAAAGCATTGATGGTGGAGTTACCCTTGACAATGACCACAATGCAGGAATAAAGGATTGTTATGATTCGGTTTTAGAGATGGACTTGAATCGTGTTTCGCCTAAGCTTCAAAAACTAGCAGTAACTGTTACTATTGATGATGCCGATGAGAAAAATCAAAGCTTTAGATACATATCAAATGCATACTTTAAAATAATTGATGCCTCTCAAAAGAAAGAAATACTCAGCTATATGTTCAGTGAGAAGCTGTCGGGGGAGACAGCAATTGTAGTTGCCGAAATATATAGATATAAAAGTGAATGGAAAATAAATACCATAGGCAGTGGATTTAATGGCGGTTTACAAGCATTATGCGATAATTACGGAATAGATACGGTCTAAATAGTTATCATGAGATAAATCTATATTTTATTTCTCTAATATCCAGAGCCCTTAGGTGTTGTTGAAGATAAAATATAAAAGGTTTATAACAAAATTTATAGAGCTTCAATGATTTAGGAGGAATAGTAAATGTTTAGTTGGATAAATAATATTTGGATAGCAATCGCTATGCTTATTGGTATGTCTTGGGTTGTAAGTAAATCCGCAGATAAATTGGGAGATGTATTACATGTATTAGGTATAAAATTAAAAATACCTACTTCTGTTAGAGGTGCGACCTTTGATGCAATTAGTTCATCCTTCCCAGAGTTTAGTACTGCTATGATCGCAGTACTGGTTTACCAAAAGTTTGTTGATGTAGGTGTTCCTACTATTGCAGGCTCTGGGATTTTTAATATATTAGTAATTCCAATGGCTAGTATTATCGCCTTTAAGGGTAAAGATTTATTGATACAGGTCGATAGGAGAGTAGTTCTTCGAGACATGATATTCTATTTAATGTCTCTAGTCATATTAGTGGTGTTTGCCTATTCAGGTAGCTATACTCCCTTTACAGGGGTACTGATGATTGCCCTTTATATGTTATACATTATAGTGCTGTATAGAGAAACTAAAAATTATCGAGAAAACCTAACATATAATGAGATAACAAAGGAAAAAGAAGATGTTAAAAGCTATCTAGAAGAAGAGGAAGAAGAAGATATTGAAATAAACATGGGGTATGGAGCAATAACTCTTTGGATTATAATTTCAGTTGCATTTATTTGGTTTAGTATAGATGCAATAATACAATCAGCTATTATAATTTCCTATACATTTAACATACCTCAGTATATAGTATCGGTAATTATTATAGCAGCGTGTACATCTATACCGGATACTTTATTATCTGTAAAATCAGCTAAAATGGGGGATGCTGAGGGTGCAGTTTCAAATGCAGTGGGTTCAAACATCTTTGACATATGTATTTGTTTGGGACTTCCGATGCTGATTGCCGGTGAAAGTATTCCATCAAACTTTAGTCAAAGTATAGGAGTATTAATATTCGTATTTGTTTCCATGCTTACTACAGCCCTTATTTTATTAAAGAAAAAGGGAGTTAAGAGAAGTGATTCTATAATTATGGGCTTAGTATATGCCATATTCTTAGTATATGCAGTTGGTGTTGGCTTAGGCTTCTTTAGTTAAGAATTAATACTGACCTTAACCTTAGAGGCTTGCTACAAATCTATGGATTTAATAATAGAAACTCAGCATATTTATTATAGAACTTTGCAATTACTTTGATTAAAGCTATTAAAAAAATAATTAAGAAAAGGAAGGTGTAGAAAATGGCAGTAAGTTTAAAAAAAGGACAGAAGGTAGATTTAACTAAAACGAATCCAGGGTTATCTAAGATTGTAGCTGGACTTGGATGGGATACAAATAAGTATGATGGAGGTCATGATTTTGACCTTGATACTGCAGCATTTTTAGTAGGTGAAGATGGAAAGGTTACCACAGATAACGATTTTGTATTTTATAACAATTTGACTCATCCTTCAGGAGCAGTTAGCCATTTAGGAGATAATCGTACTGGTGAAGGTGAAGGCGATGATGAGCAGATTAAGATGGAGCTTGATAAAGTGCCAGGAAGTGTCCAAAAAATAGCATTTACAGTAACAATACATGATGCAGAAGTAAGGGGACAAAACTTTGGGCAGATATCAAATGCCTTCATTAGGATTTTTAATGAAGCCTCTAATGAAGAACTAATTCGTTATGATTTAAGTGAAGACTATAGTATTGAAACAGCAGTAGTAGTAGGTGAACTATATAGACATGGCAGCGAGTGGAAGTTTGCTGCAGTAGGAAGTGGTTTTGAAGGCGGATTAGGAGCACTTTGTAATAATTTTGGAATAAACTTAGGGTAATTCATATATAAATAAACACTTTTCAAAGAAAAAAATTAATGCTTGTACATTTTTTCTATGGAAATATTAAATTATAAAAGCGTATGCCAATATTGAAAAAATATTGAAAGGAGTATGAAATATGACTATCAATTTATCTAAAGGTCAAAAAATAAACTTAACTAAAGATAATCCAGGACTTAAAAAGGTTATAGTGGGGCTTGGATGGGATACAAATAGATATGATGGTGGATATGATTTTGATTTAGATGCATCAGCATTTTTAGTTGGGGGAAATGGTAAGGTTAACAATGATTTAGATTTTATTTTTTACAATAACCTAGAACACCCTAGTAAATCCGTTGTTCATACTGGAGATAACAGAACAGGTGAAGGTGATGGAGACGATGAATCAATATTAATTGACTTTTCTAAAATTCCAGCTAATATTGATAAAATAGGAATTACTGTAACTATACATGATGCAGAAGTAAGAAGTCAAAACTTTGGGCAAGTTACAAACGCCTTTGTTAGAATAGTAAATGAGGAAACTAGTAGCGAAATTTTACGTTATGACCTTACGGAAGAATTTTCTATTGAAACAGCACTAGTATTCTGTGAACTGTACAGATTTGAAGGAGAATGGAAATTTAGTGCTGTGGGAAGCGGCTTCCAAGGTGGATTAGCATCCTTATGTAAAAATTATGGATTAGACGTATAGTAAATACTTCAATTTTATAGGGAAGCTCAAAAATCTACTTTCTTTACATCTTGAAAATATATTTGAAGGGGATGAGTATATGGCTATAAATTTACAAAAAGGACAAAGAATTAGCTTAACAAAGGATGAACCCGGTTTATCAAAGATTATGGTAGGATTAGGCTGGGACCCCGTAAAACAATCTGGAGGTAAAGGGCTTTTAGGCGGACTATTTGGTGGAGCAAGTGCTCCTGATATAGATTGTGATGCATCTGTTTTTATGCTAAATGAAAATGGTAAAATAAAATCCAAGCAAGATATTATTTACTTTGGTAATCTTAAAAGTAAATGCAATAGTGTAAAACATAGTGGAGATAACCTTACTGGTGGAGGAGAAGGCGATGATGAACAAATAAATATTGAGCTTTCCCTTATACCAAACAATATACATAAGTTGGTCTTCGTTGTAAACATCTATAATTGTGTAAAGCGTAAGCAGCACTTTGGAATGATAGAAAATGCCTTCATTCGTGTTGTTAACGGTGGAAATAACAAAGAAATGATGCGTTACAACCTGACCAATGAGTATTCTGGCAAAACAGCATTAATTGTTGCAGAAATATATAAACAAAATAATGAGTGGAAATTTGCTGCCATAGGGCAAGGAACAAATGACACTTCATTAGGAAATATGTCTAAAGCTTATCAATAGAAGCAAAAAGGTAGGATGTCTTACAAAGAAGATATCCTAAGAGTTAAGACCCGGGGTGTTTTGGAATGAATGGAATTCAAGGTTTTGAAATTTATCTGGTTTGGCTACTACTGAGGTGCGTGGCAAACCCAAGAAATTTCAAATAACACAGAAATTCGTCATTCTAAGACACCCCTTAAAAATTACATTTATGAGGGATAAAAAATGAAGTACTTTGATAGTTTAACAGAAAAGCAAAGAGAGAAAATTTTTATGTTGGAGCCAAAGAGTGTTCATAGGGATGGAGATAAGGAATTAATCTCCTACGCTTTAGGTGCCACATTATATATACCAGTTACAAGAGAAAAAATTGCAGATGAAATTATTTCCCGTAAGAACAAGTTAATAAAATCCATAGTTATTTGTCTAGAGGATGCCATCGGTGATAGTGAAGTTGAAAAGGGTGAAGCCTTACTTTCTGATAGCCTGAAAAAAATATACAGTGCAGTTGAAAACCAAGAAATACAGTATAACAATCTCCCCTTTATTTTCGTTAGAATTAGGGATTGTAAGCAACTTTCAAAAATATGGAAATTATGTGGTCAAGCTTTGACTATCCTCACGGGTTTTGCATTGCCAAAGTTCACATATAAAAACGGAGAAAATTATTTTAATAAGCTGCAAACAATAAGCGAGAGGCTAGGTAAAAAGCTTTACGGCATGCCTATTTTAGAAACAAAGGATGTAATTCACTGGGAGACTAGAAAGGAGTCTCTTGGGAAAATTAATAGAATTTTAGAAGAATATAGGGACTTCGTCCTTAACATACGTATAGGTGCAACAGATTTTTCAAGTGTTTTTGGAATACGAAGAAGCTTTGATACTACTGTATATGATATCCATGTAATAAGAGACTGCATAGCAGATATAGTAAATAACTTTGGGAGAATTGATAGAGAATATGTCATTTCTGGACCAGTATGGGAATATTTTTCAAGCGGTGAGAGGATATTAAAGCCCCAATTGAGAAGCACACCCTTTAGAGAAAATTATGGCCACGATGGGATAAAGCTTCGTTCACGTTTGCTGGATAAATATTTAGATGGGCTTATTTATGAAGTCTTACTGGATAAGGCAAATGGACTAATAGGTAAAACCGTTATACATCCAAGCCATATCTTACCTGTACAATCCTTATATACAGTGAGCCATGAAGAATATATAGATGCAATGAGT
The DNA here is from genome assembly GCA_028278115.1 of Clostridia bacterium. Taxonomy (GTDB): domain Bacteria; phylum Bacillota; class Clostridia; order Peptostreptococcales; family Caminicellaceae; genus JANQEZ01. The sequence goes on along the minus strand of JANQEZ010000343.1, from coordinate 1,786 downwards.
ATAATAGAAAATAATAATGGCAATATTGGAGTCATGAAAAGCTCATACTCAAATAAAATGAACGAAATTAAGCCCCATTTAAACTGGGCTAAAAAAATATTAAAGCGTTCTGAGATATACGGAGTTCTGAATGCGGATCAAGAATTTGTAAATTTACTTAAAACCATCTAAATACAATGTATTCATAGATGTTTGATCTAGGAGGTTTACCAAGAATCATGTACGATAATAAAATACTAAATTATGATATTTTAAATCGCATTAATTTAAAAATCGAAATACAAAAAAGCATAGATAATATAAAGGCAAATTCATTATTTGAAATGGCTGCAAGGAGAAATCCTAAGAGAAGCTTCTTATTTGTCAGTAAGATTTTAGGAAAGCATATACCTGTCCATCCCAGAATAGCTTTATTAGGAGGAGCGGCACTAGGAGCTATATATGCTGAGGAAATCTGCAAACAAAAGACACCTTATTTTAAAGAAATCATCTCAGCCATTAAGGAAGAAAAAAATTCACTGGAGATATATAATAAGATAACCCATGAGAAATTTAAGCTTAAGGAGCCTACTTTGTTCATAGGCTTTGCTGAAACTGCTACAGCTCTGGGTCACAGCGTGTTTAATACCTTTAGTGAATCGGCATATTATATTCATACTACCAGGGAAAATATCATTGAAAATAGGAGCTTAATTAACTTTGAGGAAGAGCATTCCCACGCCACAGCCCATAGAATTTATCCTCTAAATTTTCCAGTATTACAATCCAAGGCTCCTATTGTATTGGTGGATGATGAAATTACAACTGGAAAAACCGCTCTAAATATAATAGCAGATATCCAAAAAAAGTTTCCTAGAAGAAGTTATACAGTACTCTCACTGCTAGATTGGAGAACAGATGAAGATAAAGAGGATTTTAAAAAAGCAGAAAAAAATCTTGGCATTGAAATCAATGTCCTCTCCCTCATATCTGGAACAATTGATGTAAAGGGTAAAGCTCTAGGGGATGTAATGAGTGATAGAGAGACTGATGTACTAAATTACGACGATGCTGATGTTAACTATATATATCTAGATAAATTCTTTAAGCAAAGAGTAGCTTATCCATCTGTAAAGTATTTAAAATACACTGGAAGGTTTGGCTTATGTACTGAAGAAGATAGGATATTAGACCAGCAAATAAAAGGGGCTGGACAATATCTGAGAAAACATAGTGAAAAGAGCAGAATACTTTGTGTTGGTACAGGTGAATTTATGTATATTCCAATGAAGATTGCTTCTTATATGGGAGATAATGTATTATTTCAATCAACGACAAGGAGCCCTATCTATCCTAGAAACGTATCTAGATATGGTGTTAAAAATGCACTTTCCTTTAAAAATCCTGAAAATGATGAGATAATAAATTATCTTTATAATATCCCATTTGAGCATTATGATGAGCTTTACTTATTTTTTGAAAAAGATGTTGATAAAGAAAAAATGAAGCCTTTAATTTATCAGCTAAAAAGATTAGGTATAAGAAATATCAATATAGTAATTTGTTAAGATAAAATAAATTTTAAAGGTGGAAATTCAAATGCAAAGTAATAAAACAATACTACCTAACCTAGATTTAGTTGGTAGTTATTCACCAGAGGATGTGGTTTTTCTCTTAAAGGACATTTCAAGCCTTATGGTAGAGCAGGGAAATGAAGAAAGGGAGAAACTAATTCAGAAAGGCATACATTATTCAGAAATGCTACCTATTGAGTATAGACCAACTAAGGACTATATCAAGCTATTTT
>JANQEZ010000338.1 GCA_028278115.1 Clostridia bacterium | reverse complement strand
AGAATGCACTTATAAACCTACATTTTGATTTTTTGAATAGCCAATGCTTTAGGGATATTCAAGGAATCAAAATGTAAAAGATTTATTGCAATCTATATATATATAAAATCTCCCTAGAAGAATGACCTATACAATTCTTAATTCTTAATTTTTAATTCATAATCATATACAGTCTCTATCTCCTATTTCTTAGTGCAAGCAGTCTAAACAACTGTGCTACGGATACAGCTGTGGCAGCTATATAAGTCATTGCGGCAGCGTTTAAAACTGATTTAGCTGATTTAACCTCTTCATTATAGATTAAGCCACTTGATGTTAGCTGTGCAATTGCCCTTGAGCTGGCATTAAATTCAACTGGCAGCGTTACAACATGAAAGAGAATGGCAGCTATATAAATTAAAATACCTAAATCTATAAACATTGGTGTTCTCAAAAGCAATCCAAAAAATGCCAGAGGTAGTGCCACCCTAGTAGCAATTGATGCAACAGGTGCAATCTGATTTCTAATGCTTAGGGCAACGTAGCCCTTAGAATGCTGCATTGCATGTCCCACCTCATGGGCTGCAACACTTATTGATGCTATTGAGCTTCCATTATAAACATTGCCCGAAAGTCTAACAACCTTCTTTCTGGGATCATAGTGGTCTGAGAGATACCCGCCTATGGACTCAATAGGAACATCCTTCAAGCCATTTTTATCTAATATAATTCTAGCTACCTGGGCTCCAGTATAGCCCCTCATATTTTTAACTTGCAAATAACGGTTAAAGCTGCCTTTAACTTTAGATTGAGCATAGAAGGCAAATATAATCGCCGGCAAAAGAAAAATCATGCTCCCATAATAACCGTAAAACATTTTATTACCTCCTTAAATAATGCTTTATAGCACTTTCCACTTCAATAACCTTTACACACGTATTGCGGCACGGTCCTTCCGGTCTATGGTTTTTCACACCAATTACTGGTATACCCTTGACATCTAATATTCCGTGGGATAAATCCCGCTCACAGGCTACAGCTATTATACCCTTAGGTCTGTGATCCTTTATAATTTTCCTAGCTAAAGTGCCTCCTGTAACTACTTCAAACTTAACATTATATCTTTTACATAGATTTAAAAGGGTATTGATATCACATTCTCCACATCCTGCACAATTGTTGACGTCTCCTGTAACTTTATGCTTGCAAAAGGATTTTTGTAAACAGTGGGGTGTTATTACTAGTATATCCTCTGGCTGTAATTTTTCACCCTTTAGGATGACAATTTTATTATTTATTTCTGAAAAAAATCTCCTAAGGGGATTTTTTTCAATCTTAAACATATTTGAAAACATAATCATAATTGGATATATTGACTTAATAGAACCTTCAAAAATCGGTATTAAAGGTTTAGGAATACCTTTACCTTTTGTGATTCTAAGAATCAATAAAAGCAGCATAATTAGATAAAATACAACCATAATAAAGCTGATGATAAGAATGCTTATAAAAAGTAAATACAAACGCAAACCAGTGCTTCTAAGCATTAGAATCAATCCAATAGCTGAAAGAAACATACATAAAATGATTGTCGTCAGTATTTTCAAAAAAACCCTTTTATCTTTGTCGGCTATGATACTCTTCATCTTATTCCCCTAAAATCACACTTTTTTCTAAGCTGTTACCTCTAATATATTCATCAACAGTCATTCTTCTACTATTTGGCAGTTGTATTTCTTCAATTAAAAGGATTCCGTCGCCAGTTCCTACATGTATACCAGATTTATCTACTATAAGAATTTTTCCAGGCACATTTTCTTTATCTATCTCTGCAATCTTACATTTCCAGACCTTCATCTTTTTACCTTTGTAAATAGTATAAGCAACAGGCCAAGGATTTAAACCCCTTACTAAATTATATATATCTTTAGCACTATTTTGCCAATCAATAAGTCCAGTCTTGCTGCTTAAAATGGAAGCATAGCAGCTTTCAGAATCATCTTGAGGAGTTCTAGGTGCTTTGTTTAGGCTTATAAGGTCAATGGTTTCAATAAGGACCTTTGCTCCTAGCTCTGAAAGGATATCATGAAGCTGGCCTGCAGTCATGTCCTTCTCTATAGCTACTTCTTCCTTTAGAATCATATCACCGGTATCAATCCCGTCATTCATATAAATAGTTGTAATACCAGTTTTCTCTTCTCCATTTACTATAACCCAATTTATTGGGGCAGCTCCTCTGTACTTAGGTAGCAGAGAAGCATGTACATTTATGCAGCCTTTTTTAGGTAGGTCAAGGATTTCCTTCGGTAATATTTGTCCAAAAGCAACTACCACTATACAGTCAAAATCCATGTTCTTTATTTTTTCTATATATGCCTTATCTTTGATTTTTTCCGGCTGTAACACCTCTGTACCATACTCCATTGCTCTAATCTTTACAGGGGGAGGTAAGACCTTCTTACCTCTGCCCTTTGGTCTGTCTGGCTGAGTTACTACAGCAACTACTTCATGATCATTTTTATAAAGTGCATCTAGGCAGGAAACAGCAAAATCAGGTGTTCCCATAAAAAGAATTTTCATATCCATTACACCTACTCTTCGATAATTTTATCTATAAATAATACCCCGTTTAAGTGGTCGATTTCATGGCAAAGTGCTACAGCTAGGAGCTCTTCCCCCTCAATTACAACTTCTTTTCCTTCTCTGTTAAGACCCTTAACCTTCACATAGGAAGGTCTTTCAACATTACCAGTTCTTTCAGGTAGGCTAAGACACCCTTCTATATCAGTCTGGCTGCCCTTTTGCTCAATAATCTCTGGATTTATGAGCTCTATTACGCCATATCCAACATCTATAACCACAATACTTTTAAGAATACCGATTTGTGGAGCTGCAAGTCCCACACCATTTGCATGATACATAGTATCTATCATATCATCTATCAATTGAATTACTCTATCATTTATTTTTTCTACGGGTCTAGCAACCTTTCTTAGAATAGGGTCATCATCTATTCTTATATTTCTTATTGCCATAATATTACCTCCTCTAAGTTGAAAGTTCCAAGGTTAAAGTTTTAAGTCTTTAGGTCAATAATCTGGGTTAAACCATAATCATAAACTTAGAATATATTATACGGTTTTAAATCAAAAATTAGATGTACGTTGCTTTCCAGATACTTCCCTTTATTAATATTACATATATAATTAATTATACCCTTTATAATTTCGTGGTCAATACTTTCATACTTTAATAGTATCTGCCATCTAAAGAAGCTCTTTATTCTATTTAAAATAGCCGGATTAGGTCCAAGGAGCTGAATATTTTTTAAATCTTTATTCTTTAATGTTTCTGCTTCTATTTTTCCAAATAGCCTTTTAGCCGATCTAACTACAGAAGTCTCATCCTTGCCTAGCACAATTATATTAATTATATTATAAAAGGGTGGATAACGAAACTCTCTCCTAAGAAGAATCTCTTTATTATAAAACTCTGAAAAATCATGACTTTGTGATGCAGCAATGGCATAATTTTCAGGACTATATGTCTGAACTACAACATTTCCATTAAACTCATGTCTCCCGGCTCTACCTGCAACCTGAGTTAAAAGCTGAAAGGTTCTTTCATTTGCCCTATAATCAGGTAAGTTAAGGGTAATATCAGCAGAAAGCACACCTACTAAAGTCACATACGGAAAATCTAGTCCCTTTGTAACCATTTGTGTCCCTATTAGTATATCAATTTCTCTTTTACCAAAGTCATCAATTATCTTCTCAAGGCTCCCCTTTTTAGATGTGGTATCTATATCAAGTCTTTTCGTCTTAAAATCAGGAAATATCTTGTTTACATACTCCTCTACCTTCTCAGTACCGGTGCCAAAGAATTTTATATATTTGCTCTTACATTCTGGACATATCTTTGGTACAACAGCTTTATAGCTACAATAATGACATTTGGCATGATTGTTTTTTTGATAATAGGTCAAGGAAATATCACAATTAGAGCATTTCAAAACGTATCCGCAGCTTCGACAGGATACAAATGTGGAATGCCCTCTGCGGTTTAAAAACAGTATGACCTGTTGTCTCGCAGAAAGACTTTCTTTCATAGCCTCGTAAAGACTTCGACTAAACATGCTTTTATTTCCTTCTTCAAGCTCTATCCTCATGTCAACCACTTCAACTTTAGGGAGGGGTTTATTATTAAACCTGCTCCTTAACTCTAAAAGCTTATACTCTCCCTTTTCAACGTTATAATAGCTTTCAATGGAAGGCGTTGCAGAGCCAAGAAGTAATACGCCGCTGCTTCTTTTACACAGGTATTTTGCCACATCAATCGTATAGTATTTAGGGTTCATTTCAGATTTATATGAGGATTCGTGCTCCTCATCAATTATAATTAATCCTACATCCTCACAAGGTGCAAATATTGCAGATCTCGCTCCTATAACAATTGGTATTTCTTTATCTTTAATCTTCTTCCACTGGTCATATCTTTCACCCTGGGAAAGCTTGCTGTGGAGCACAGCAACCTTTTCTCCAAACCTATTAATGAACTTGGCAACTATTTGAGGTGTAAGGGATATCTCTGGCACTAAAATAATTACTTGCTTATCCTTCCTTAAAACATGGTCCACAAGGTGCATATATACTTCTGTCTTTCCACTTCCAGTTATACCATGTAATAGGTATGTTTGATAATTATTCTTTTTTAAGGCTCCCTTTACATCATCATATGCCTTAAGCTGTTCTTTGTTGAGCTCATTGGGAGTATCTCTTTTTATATCTTTAACGTTTATTGGACTTCTATATTCATTTTCATTAAGTATTTTAATCAGACCCTTATCGGTCAAGCTATTTATTACAGCTCTAGAAGTATTGGTCTTTTTTATTAGGTCTGTTACCGTCATCCTTCTAAGCTCCGAGAGATTCCTTAGTACCTCTATTTGCTTATATGCTTTCTTAGATACATTAGATATAATTTCTTCCAGCTCTTTAGGCTCAAAATTAATTACAGCAATTTTTTTTACCTTAGTATTAATTTTCTTTGGAATTAAACATTGTATAGCTTCATAATATGTACATAAATACGTCCGCTTTAGCCATTTACAGAGGTCTATCTGCTTCTTAGACAAATTGATATCGCTTTTAAGGACAGTCTTTATCTCTTTTATGCCCTTTATCTTTCCCATCTCCTCCTCTGCTTTAAATTCAAAGACAAAGCCTTCAAGGGGTTTATTACCTCTTCCAAAGGGCACTGCCACCTTATCTCCTAATTCTATTTCCCCAAGAAGGTTAAAGGGGATTCTATATGTAAACAGTTTATCTGTAGCCTTCGTACCTGTATTTACAACTATGTTGCAGTACCTCATTTGTTTCATTATAAAAGCCTCCAAGATACAAAGGAGTAGGTTATCCCTACTCCTTTAATTTTATCAACTCATATATCTTATCTAAGATAATATTTGATATGTCTTCCTTCTTCATTTTATCATATTTTTGAATTTTTCCAAAACCGTCTATAATACTTATAATATTTGTATCTCCCTTAAAGCCTGCTCCATCAAGGGTTATATTATTTGCTACTATAAAGTCTAGGTTCTTTCTATGGACTTTGCTCTTTGCACTTTCAAGCAGCTCCTTTGTTTCTGCGGCAAAACCAACTAATATTTTATCCTTCTTCATTCTTCCAAGCTCAAGGAGTATGTCTGGATTTCTCGTTAGCTCTATAGATAAGTCAGAATCCCTTTTCTTAATCTTATCTTTTGATACTTCCTTTGGCTTATAATCGGCCACAGCAGCAGCCTTTATTATTATATCAGAATTCTCAAAATGCTCTAATACAGCTCTATGCATGTCCTCAGCAGTTATAATATCAATAACCTCAACTCCACATGGCTTTTCAAGGCTTGTAGGCCCAGAAATCAGTGTAACCTCAGCTCCCCTTTCCCTGGCACTCTTGGCTATTGAGTATCCCATTTTACCAGAAGAGTGGTTCGTAATATATCTTACAGGGTCAATTGGCTCCTGAGTGGGTCCAGCAGTAATTAAGATTTTTTTATCCCTTAAGGTCTTTACAGAGGGGACCTTAAAAAAACTTAAAATACCTTCTACTATATCCTCAGGCGTAGCCAGCTTTCCTACTCCGTAGTCTCCGCACGCTAATCTGCCTGAAGCCGGCTCTATAAATTTATATCCTAAATCCTTTAGGGTTTTAATATTTCTTTGCAAAACAGGGTTTGTATACATATTTGTATTCATAGCAGGAGCAATAAGTACAGGGGCTCTCGTTGCCATTACAGTAGTAGATAGCATATCATCGGCAATCCCACCTGCAATTTTACCTATTATATTTGCTGTAGCAGGTGCAATAACAAATAAATCTGCCTTCTGGGCTAATGCTATATGCTCCACATCCCAGGTCTTAGGCTCATCAAACATATCTGTAACTACATAATTTTGTGACAATGACTGGAAGCTTAGGGGACTTACAAACTCAGCAGCAGCCTTGGTCATTATAACATTTACATTTGCCTTTAGCTTTCTAAGTCTACTCACAACATCTAAAGCCTTATAAACAGCAATGCCTCCCGATACTCCTAGAACAATGTTTTTATTACTTAACATATACTGCACCCCTTATTAATAAAAATTTGTCTACAAGCTATATTTCTTCGTCAGCCTCCAATTTTCTATATGAAATTCTATCTTCAAATAATTCGTTTGTTGCAACTGTAACCGGCTTAGTAGATTCAATATCTATTAGGCTTTCGTTTCCATCTATTAATTGTCTAGCCCTCTTAGAAGCAGCTATAACTAAGGTGTATCTACTATCAACCTTCTCTAATAAATCGTTAATTGGTGGTTTAAGCATTATTTTTCCTCCTTATATACTTTAATAAGCTCTGAAATATCTCCCTTGACTCTACATCTTTCAGCTTCAATTACTGAAATAAGACTATCTACAGCCTTTGATAAATCATCATTTATTATATAGTAATCATACTCTTTAATAAAGTCAATCTCCTCATAGGCACATTTAAGCCTTTTTTCGATATTATCCTTAGAATCTCTACCTCTAGAGATAATCCTATTCCTAAGCTCCTCCATACTAGGTGGCAATAAAAAAACAAAAATCCCCTTTGGAAACTTTTCCTTTATCTGCATTGCACCTTGAGGATCAATTTCTAATATAATATCATACCCCTTTTCAAGCTGATTTAAAACATATTCTTTTGGTGTACCGTATAAATTACCATAAACCTCAGCATACTCCAAAAGAGCATCCTCTGCAATCATTTTTTCAAATTTATCTCTATCTATGAAATAGTAATTTACACCTTCTATTTCCTTATTTCTTCTTTCTCTAGTTGTAGCAGAAATAGATAATTTAATTTCAGGTTTAAGCTCTAGTACTTCCTTACAAACCGTACCCTTACCAACACCAGAGGGACCGCATACAACAAATAATTCTCCCTTTCTTATCATTTTGACT
>JANQEZ010000252.1 GCA_028278115.1 Clostridia bacterium | reverse complement strand
TCCCAACTGACAGAATCTGTTCAAAATTTCCAGCTCCAACTTCAGAAATAATTTTTACTTGTCTTCCTTGCTGATAAACTTCCTTTACCCCTGAGATTTTTTTGAGTTCTTCTTCAATGCCCTCTTCAGCCTCTAAAAGCTGTAGCGTAATTTTTTCCTCATGTTGTATTTTTTCAATTAACTCCTCTTGTGTTCCTTTTGCTATTACGTGACCCTGGTCCATAATTACCACCCTTGAAGAGATTGCTTCAACCTCTTCTATATAGTGGGTAGTATATAACACTGTAGTTCCATTTTTATTGAGATTTCCCACAGTATCTAGAATATAATTTCTAGACTGAGCATCAATCCCCACGGTAGGCTCATCCATAATTAAAAACTTTGGCTTATGAACTAGGGAGCAAGCAATATTAAGTCTTCTTTTCATCCCTCCAGAGAATTTTGCTGGAAGCTTTTTTTTCTGACTAGTAAGACCTACTATCTCTAATACTTCATCAATATTTTTGCGAAGCTCCTCCCCTCGAATGCCATACATGCCGCCAAAGAAGGCAAGATTATCCCAGGTTGTAAGGTCCTCAAAGATGGTTACTTCTTGTGTAACTAATCCAATATTTTTCTTAATGTCCAGTAGGTTTTTCTTCAAATTCTTTCCGAAAATTGTAATATTCCCAGAATCTATTGGAATAAGCCCTATCATCCCATGAATTAATGTGGTTTTCCCTGCACCATTAGGGCCTAAAAGCCCTAAAATTTCACCTTCTTCTATTTCAATATCTACACAATCGAGGGCTAGGTAATTTCCATAGCGCTTTACAACATTATCAATTTTTGCAATCATCGTACTCCTCCTTCAACTTCCATCATATTTCTTTGAGTTTACTATATTTTAATGTAAGAACTATTAAAGGTTTAAGATTATTGTATCAAAGAAGGGGAGTTTTCATTAGTTACAAATGTAATGATTTTCTAATAAACATGAATGGCTTTAGACTAACTAGTAATAGTCAAGAGATTTTTACTAACTGTTTTATGTTTTTAAATACATGATTGTGTGCAATACAAATAAGCCAATCGTAAATACCAACAATTGGCTAGATAGGTTGCTTTTAGACTCATGCTAAAAAATTAAAGGCTATTTTATTATATTTTCCAAAATGCTCCTATGGAATTCTAATTTCATATTCTTCATTGCTTTTGAGAACTGCAAATACTATATTAGTCGCCTTTCTAACAATTGCTACTTTCTTAACTTTTAAGATTCAAAGAAAAATTCACAAGCTTTTGCAACTTTGTAATTTAAAGAAATATAGATGAAATAGATAATATTGTAAATTTAATGTATCTATTTAAACTATTATCTGATTCAAAGAATATAATTTAAATCTTTGATTCTATATAAAGTAATCATGTTTTCAATAACCCAGCTAACTTTGATATTCTGTCCATACCTAATCATCAGACCCGTCAGGAAGAACATTCATAAGCTCATCCTCAGGCACATTTACATAATTATCTGGAACCCTGCCAACTATGATGGATTCTGCAATTGGTACTGTGGATTGTACTGGCATTGCCTGGGAGGTAAAGGGGATAACGGTTTTAACCTGGGTATTGACCTGAAGATATATTTTATGCCTTGTTTGATTTATTCCTGAATGCTCAAATTCTGTATAGAAATCCACTTTTACCCTTCCTATAGTGGTTACTCTCACTCTTACATTTGGTCCATACTGAGCTAGAAGCTGACTTCCTAGTATATTTCCAAGTGGTATTCTTATACTGTTATTTTCTTCGGAGCCCATCTTTTCCATCTTTTGCTGCACAGTCAGTGCTACCTCGGCTGCAAGCTTGTTCATCAAAATTGTGTTTGCTTGCATAAAGGTTATATTACCTTCGCCGTCGCTTCTAATAAAATATAGGTCTTGATATCTAATATCGTCGGTAATTTTATCGTTTATTGACTCATTTATGGCTTCAGAAGCTATTTGTTTTGCTTTAATTTCAGCTATTGTAAGAACTGTCGGCTTTATCCTTCTATCTACTAATATAAATCCGTAGATTGCTAAAAGTGTAACAAGTATTGATACGATATATCTAGAAACAAATGTCTTTCTATTTTTATATCTTCTTTTATATTTCTTTCGGGTAAACAAAAAACCACCCCCTATATCTATAATATGAATATAGGAGGGGATTTAGTTCTAGTTACTTTGTACTTATTTCCCTTCTTTTATTTATTTCTATTGATCCAAGCTATGATTAAGAAATGCTCCACCTACTATTGCAGTTTAAAAGAACTTTTCAATTATAGTATATTCTCAATATTTTTAAAAATTTTATACGCAAAACAATACAAAACGCATTGCAATCGAACTTGTGTTCGGTTATAATGTATATAAGCCCTTATGAACCTGTTAAAATAATCCAGGTTTTCAAAGGACTCAAAGTACATATTCTACATAATTAGGAGCGTTAATATGGATAAAATAATGTATTCTAAACACTATGATGCTATTAAAGGCTTAATTAAAGACCTTGGTCTAGATGCAGCCGATGACTATCTTCAAAATGAATTGTCCAATTTTACCAAGGAAGTGGTTTCTGCCCGTGAAAGGGTTTATCTTATAAAGGAGTCAATGATCCTACAAACTAATAGCGATGAGATGAAACACTTAAGATATGATTTAGATGAAGCTAAAAATAATTTAAGCATTTTACTTGATAAGCTCAAAACTTCAGATGAGATGTATATTTGTTATAAGGAGTATTTGAGAAATCACTGTTCGTAATAATTTAACATTTTGTTAATATTTCTCTAACAAAACTCATGTATTATGTATTTATGAAACCAAGGCATAACCCTCTCTTAAATTAAAAAGAATTCTTTAGCTTTACCTCCACATTTGGGCTACTGCTTAAGAGCAGAGCCCCCATTATTTTTTTTGCCTAAGCTTAACTATCTTTTTTATTATAAATCCCTTATCTGGAATTTTCTTATTGATAATACAACCATAATAATAATGTAAAATCCAATATAAAACAGCATTAATCCACTGGGCTGTATTGATGCCCCCAGCATATTATCAGCACTAAAATTCATACCAGATGATGTTGTATAAAGTATTGACGATGCCTTTCTATATACTATATCCGAAGGTATGACGAGACTGGTGGTAATCCCTATACTTGTAAGAACAACCTTTGCCTCCCCAGTAATAAAGTGACCTATTTGTTCTAGAATTCCCCCAACCATACCACAAAAATATAAAATAACCAAGGTTACTCCTGCTCCCATTGTTGATAAGTAAGTGCTTAGTAACAATCCCACAGAAGTAAGCAAGGTAGGTAAAAGGTATAGGACAGACAATGATTTAAGTATATTTACAGTTACTATATTGGCAACTACTCCATCTCCAAAGTATAAATTGAGTCCTATTATACTTAGATAAAAGAATGTAGCGTATGGTATTAAAACCAATAAAATTCCTATGTATCGTCCAACTACAACCTCATATCTCGATATGGGCTTAGACAAAATGGCATCATAATTTCCCTGCTCGATTTCCGATGAGATGGAACCTACACTAGCAAAAATAGACAAAAATGAAACAATAAAGCCCAAGGCATAGATTCCCATTGATAGAAATTGCCCTGAAACAGCGATTCTCATCAAGGGCTCTGCATCCCGTAGGGAATCATAACCATAATTCATAGCAATCCCATAAAAGATAAGGAAGATAGCAGTAAGAGCCAAGGTAAGATATAGTATCTTTTTCTTTAACATTTCTAATAACGTAAGCCTTATTATGCATCTCATCTTACATCCTCCTCCCCTACGGTGTTTATAAATAATTCTTCAAGTACATTTTCTTTACGCTTCATCATATATAAAAGTCCATCATTCTTCACCACTGAATCGGCAATTTTAGGTAGGTCATTATCCCTCTCAACTGACATTTTTATATCATTACCCACTCTTTCAAGTAAAGGGTCTATTTTCTTTAGTTCATTTATTATTTTTTCACTGCAATTCCCTACTGAAAGCATAAGGGGGGAGTGTAAAAGCTCCTTCATGGTTCCAATCTTTTTCATTTCTCCTTTATCTAAAATGGCTACTCTATCTGACACGAGTTCAACTTCACTTAATAGATGGGTATTTAGAAAAATAGTCTTTCCCTCATTTTTTAGTTTAAATATAATGTCTCTAACCTGCTTTCGTCCAAGGGGGTCTAAAGCACTCGTTGGTTCATCTAAAAATAGTAGTAAAGGATCTGATAATATTGCACTTCCCAGTCCAATTCTTTGCTTCATCCCTTTACTATACTGCTTAATCTTCTTATGTTCATGCCCTTCTAATCCTACTATTTTAAGCACTTCATCAATTCTTGCTTTTATTTCATTTTTCTTCATTTTATAGAGTAATCCATGATTATATAAAAGCTCATAGCCAGTAAGCCAAGTATGGTATTGAAAAAGCTCCGGCAGATACCCTATTTTTTTTCGTGTTTCAACATCTCCAATGGGCTTGCCAAGCATTAATCCCATTCCCGAAGTCGGATATAGTATTCCAAGCAGGGTACGTATAAAGGTGCTTTTTCCTGCACCATTTTTCCCCAAAAAACTGAATACTTCTCCCTCTCTTACAGAGAGGGAGACATCCTTAAATCCACCTTTTCCATTAAATTGTTTAGTTAGATTGTAGGTTTCCAGCATCATATCACTACTCCATCGATTCTATTAATGACAAAACTTCATCAGCAGTACAGTTATTAGCATCTATAGAATACAGTTTCTTACCTTCCTTAAAGAAAATATGTAAGGACTTGTATTCTCCTTCCTTTGGCTCAATAAGTATAGCTTTTTCACCACGTACTACTATATCTCTTTTTACTTGATGTTCTTCACTGTAAGGTATTAGCAGTGTTGAAGTCAAGTCACTTATACTCATTAGCTGCCTTTTTAGATTGTCTGGCAGGAAGCTCATTGAAAACAAGGCACTCAGAAGCTCTCTTTCATCTACATCATTTGGTATTTCAATGGTTGGAGCTTCCATTTGTGTGATATTTATATGTTTAGCATATTTATATTCTCCATTATTGGAGCTAACTAAACTGTAATTTAATACATCCTTTGTATGAATGGTAAAGGTCTTCTGATGTATAGACATTGGAAGTTTATTTTTCTCCCCTATATATTCTAAGAAATCATTCATCTTATTTGCATCCAGCTCTAATATTACATCGGCCTTAGGAGCAATTGAAGCATATTCATAATTGTACTTAGTGGTTTGGGGAATCACCTTTGCATCTGGCATAACTGCCTTTATATCTTCGGGCCCGCTAAGCTTCTTAAATGAATATATTTCACCCTCTGAGTTAACCTCTATACGTCCAAAATTTTCAATCTCTTTAACCCCATTACCCTTATCAAAAATTCTATTGATTTCATTTATATCAGACTGACTTATGGATATTCCAGTAAGCTCTTGAACACGAAACATTTTTAAAAGGTCATGGGCCTTTGCACGAACTGGCTCAAGGATGAATAAACCTGAGCATAATACAATACCTGCAGCTATTGCCGCAAAACGTTTTTTAGCAGAATTCATTTTAAAATTACCTCTCTTCTTCTCATTTTTTATACTTCTTATAAAAGAAATTTTAGATAATCCTATCTTTAAATTATATCCTTTAACCAGTTACTTTTATACAAAAAAACACCCCTATGTAATCAATACATAGGGATGTGAAAGTTTCTAAAAGACATATATTAAAACTCGATTAAACTAATCTCACTTGATGATATACTTTTTTACCCTTCTTTACTAATAATTTTCCATCCTTAAAATCTTCTTCTTTAATGATAAGATTAAAATCCTTTACCTTTTCACCTTCAACGGATAATCCATTTTGCTTTATAAGTCTTCTAGCTTCACTTTTTGAAGGAACAATTTTAATTTTATCTAAAAGGGTTAATATATCCATACCATCGGCAAATTCTGATTGCTTAATTTCTGTAAATGGAATATTTTCATCATTTGCTCCCTCTCCAAATAGTGCTTTTGCAGCTTCCTGAGCCTTACTTGCTTCTGCTTCGCCATGAACAAGCCTTGTGACCTCAAAGGCAAGTACTTTTTTAGCATTATTTATTTGAGCACCTTCTAGTGCTGCAAGTCTTTTCACTTCTTCCATAGGCAAGAAGGTAAGTAGACATAAGCATTTTTCAACGTCAGCATCATCAACATTTCGCCAATATTGATAAAATTCATATGGTGATGTCTTTTCAGGGTCAAGCCAAACAGCTCCTGATTCAGTTTTGCCCATCTTCTTTCCTTCACTGTTAGTTAAAAGAGTGAAGGTCATTCCAAAGGCTGGCTCACTCTTTACTCTCCTAATTAAGTCTGCTCCAGCAATAATATTTGACCACTGATCATCTCCACCTAGCTGAAGCTTGCAGCCATATCTCTTATTAAGCTCTAAGAAGTCATAGGACTGCATAATCATATAGTTAAATTCGAGGAAGGATAACCCCTTTTCTAAGCGTGCCTTATAACATTCTGCAGTAAGCATTCTATTTACTGAAAAATGCCTGCCAACTTCCCTAAGAAATGGAACATACTCTAAATCCATCAGCCAATCAGCGTTATTTACCATTAAGGCCTTATCTTCTGAGAAATCTAGCATATTTGAAACCTGACTTTTAAAGCGTTCTCCATTATGCTCTATCTGCTCCTGGGTAAGCATCTTTCTCATGTCGGTTTTTCCAGATGGGTCACCTACCATAGATGTTCCACCACCAATTAGGAAAATGGGTTTATGACCTGCTTTTTGCATATGGGACATTACCATTATTTGAAGAAAATGTCCTATGTGTAGGCTATCAGCCGTTGGATCAAATCCTATATAAAAAGTAACGGCCTCCTTTCCTAAAAGCTGACGTATCTCGTCCTCATGGGTAGTTTGCTTTATATACCCACGCTTCATCAAAGTATCAAAAACATTTTGCATTTTTATCCCTCCTATGTTATTAAAAACTATACTTACAGAGCCATCATCTGTTTTTAAACTAAAAGAATACAAAAAGACCCTTCTCATCTCTTAAGGACGAAAAGGGTCGTGGTACCACCTTAATTTACATAAAAATATGCCTCTACCCACTATAACGGATGGAACCCGTCGAAGTTGTTAGCTTCGATGCTCCAGAGTGTAATTCGTCATCCCATGTACTATAGACCTTTCAGCAACCGATCTACTCTCTTTGATTGTAACCATAGGTAACTACTTGGAGAGGATTTATACTAAATTTCTTTATACCCCTCAATACTCCTTCAAAGCTCTATCAAAATATGCTAACTTTATGTTATCACATAATATTTATAATGACAATAATATAGTAAAATAAACTTAATATATGTATGAGTATATTGAATTATTACCATTTATTAGTTGTTTAACTCTGACCCATTATATTATAGAATTAACAAGACCCTCAGTATATGATATAATATTTTCTATAGTTTACACTATAGTTTGGCCTTTTATGCAAATTTAGGAGGTATTTATGTATGAGTGAAGATAACAGCCGCAGGTCAAGGCACCAAAAACAAAAAAAGAATTCAAAACAGAAAAAAAAGAAAAAGAATAAAATAATTCTTTTCTTTCAAATTTTATTTTTACTAATAATTGTACTTGGATTTGTTGGAGCTGGGGTAGCATTTGGTCTTGTTAGAGCAGCACTAAAGGATGTTCCATCCATTGACCCATCACAAATCCCTTTGATGCTAGATGAAAATTCTGTAATATATGACAGTGAAGGCAGTCTATTAGAGAAGATTCAAAGTAATAGTTTAAGAACTATAGTGAAATATGAAGATATTGATGAGGACTTAAAAAATGCATTTATAGCCACAGAGGATAGAACTTTTTTTGAACATCAAGGCTTTAACTTTAGAAGATTAATAGGTGCAAGCATAGAGGGTATTAGAACACAAAGTATGCCTAAGGGAACAAGTACAATTACCCAGCAATTGGCTAGAAATATTTATTTAGCTGAAATTAAAAGTGAAAAATCCTTGGATAGAAAAATAAAGGAAGCCTATTATGCAGTTCAGATTGAAAGGGCCTTGCAAAAAGAACAGATATTTGAGGCTTATCTAAATACTGTAGCCCTTGGAAGTGGTGCTAATGGTGTTCAAGCCGCAGCCCAAAAGTATTTTTCTAAGGATGCTAAGGATTTGGATTTGATAGAATCCGCATTGATTGCAGGTATAACTCAGCGTCCATCTCGTCACTCCCCTTTAAAAACAAAAAGGAAGGAAGATGTAGCTGAAGATGACTACATATTAGATGATAGTGACGATATATATACTATAGTTTTTAATGAAGAATCTTTAGATAGGTATGGTAATGTCCTCTACTTTATGAAGATCAACGACTTCATTACTGAAGCTGAGTATGAGGAAGCTAAAAATACAGACTTAAAAACCAAGCTAAAGCCGGGTAAACTAAAGAATACTGATATATCATCTTTTTTTACTGATTTAGTTAAGGATGATGTGCTTAATGCTCTTATGGAAGAGTTTCCTGAAATCACCACCAAGGAAGAAGCTCAAAACATGTTATATACTCAGGGTCTTCAGATATATAGCACCTTGGATTTAAATATACAGACTAAGCTTGAAAGGGTTTATTCAAATGATGATAACTTTCCTAAGCTAAATACAGCAGCTAAGGATAGAGCCGGAAACCTAAAGAGTAACACTGGTAGTATAGTTCTTTATAAGCAGGATAATGTTATTTCCAAGGATAGTCATTTGAAAATTCCAAAGAGTCATTTCAAATATGACGATAAGGGCAATCTAGTATTGTATAAAAATAAGATATTAGATTTTATCTCTTTATACGAGAAAAAAGAAATAGTTGGCATTCAGGTTAAACTAAAGGACACTTATAAATTAAGTGAAAATGAAGCAGCCTTTATTTACAGAGGTGGAGTTGTAAAGATTCCATCACAGTATAAATCATATGATAAAAGCAAGAATTTAATTGTAAGCAATGAGTTCTTAAAGGAACAACCTGATTTCTTTAAAAAGGATGATGATGGTAATATTCTTATTGCGAAGGAAAATTACAGTATTAGCAGTAGAGGCGTAGTTCAGCCACAATCTTCTTCTGTAATAATTGATTACACCACAGGTCAGATAAAGGCTTTAATCGGAGGAAGAAATATAATAGGACAGAAGCAATATAATAGAGCTATAAATCCTAGACAGCCTGGTTCAGCTATAAAGCCCCTAGCTGTTTATACACCAGCAATAGATACTAATTGGACTGCAGCATCTGTTATAGATGATGTCCCCCATTATGATGCCAACGGAAATCGCTGGCCAAGGAACTGGTATGAAAAAAAGAGCAATCCAAAGGCTACTGGATACTGGGGATTAAGGACTGTAAGGGAAGCTGTTGAGCAGTCTATGAATGTTCCAGCTGTAATTATTTCTGAAAGACTTGGAGTAGCTACTTCTGTGGAGTATTTAAAGAAAATGGGAATAACGACTATAATTGAGTCCGGTCCTAGAAGTGATATGTTTCCTTCTGCTCTGGCGCTAGGCGGTATGACTAGGGGTATTTCTCCCCTGGAATTAACCTCTGCATATGGAAGTATAGCAAATGAAGGTATCCATATAAAACCTCAGTCCTTTACAAAGGTTACTGATAGAAATGGTAATGTCATTTTAGAAAATAAGCCCCTTAAAAATTATGTGGTTGACCCAAAGGTAGCTTTTATTATGACGGATATGATGAAAAGTGCTGTTCAAGCTGGTACGGGTAGAAGAGCTAGGTTAGAAAATAATATGCCTGTAGCAGGTAAGACCGGTACAACTTCTGATAATTATGATGCTTGGTTTGTTGGATATACTCCTTATTATGTAGGTGGTGTATGGATAGGTAATGACCTTCAGATAGACCTTGGAACTGGAAGTAGATTAAGTACTGAGCTTTGGAATAAAATCATGACACAGGTCCATAAGGATTTACCTCTAAAGGAATTTCAAAAGCCTGAAGGTATCGTTCAAGTAGCTATAGATAAAGTTTCTGGTAAGCTGGCAACTGAGCTTTCAGCTAGAGATCAAAGAGGGTCTATGGTAAGAAATGAGTACTTCATTAAGGGAACTGAGCCAACAGAAGAAGATGATGTTCATGTTAAGGCTATTATTTGTTCTGAATCTGGTAAGCTTGCTACCGACTACTGTCCAGATACATTGATAGGGGAGCAAGTATTTATAAAAAGACCTGTTCCATATAATCCAGAAGAACATGACGGCTTTATTCCAGCAGATTATATCTATGAGCTACCTACGGAGTATTGTGATATCCATACCTCTAGTAATATTGAGCGGAATCCTCTAGACAGTTTACCCCTTGGAACTATAGTATTGCCAAACGGAACAAAGATATTACCCGATGGAAGCAGACTATTATTAGATGGTACTATAATTTATCCAGATGGGTCTATTTTATACCCGGAATCTGAATCAACTTCTGGTGAAGATGCTGATACCGATAATTCTGATATTGTGGATTCTGACAATGATAGTGTAATAGATAGCAACAATGATTAATCTAAGCCCGGTAGATTCCTTCTACCGGGTTTTGTATAGCTTTTTCTCTTTATCTAGGTGTGCTTTCATCTGGCGGAGCTGCATCTCTATCAATGGGCTTTAAAAAGCTGGGCCTATTCTTTATCTCAGGAATTGGCTTTCTCGTAATTAAGGTAGCCAGTGCTTTTCCATCAAAGGGTATTAAAGGCCAAGTATATCTAATATATCCAAAGGATTTTGTAGTAATGAAGACTATACACACAAAGACCAAGGCTGCAATAAAGCCATAAATCCTAAATATCCCCGTAGATATAAGTAAAATCAACCTAAATAATCTTATGGACATTGAAAACTCTATGCTTGGTGTGGCAAACATACCTAGAGTTGCCACTGCCATATAAAGAACGGTTTCCGGGACAAACCATCCTACCTTTATTGCAAATTCACTTAAAATCAATCCTCCTATTATACCTAGAGATGTAGACAAAACATTTGGTGTATGAATTGATGCTATCCTCAGTAGGTCTATTCCCAGCTCAAGTATTACAAATTGCATAAAAAGAGGAATTTCTCCTGTATTTTTGGGACCTAAAAATTGAAGCCATTCTGGAATACTTGCCTTATAATATACAAGTAAAAGCCATAGGGGAGGAACTATTAGTGAAAAGATTATTCCTAAAATTCTTATCCATCTAAAATATGTTCCCACAGCAGGATTTTGGTAATAATCCTGGGCATGTTGGGTAAAATGAAACATTGTAACGGGAACTATCATGACACTTGGGGATGTGTCCACTATGACAATTATATGACCCTCTAAAAGGTGAGAAGCAGTAACGTCAGGCCTCTCTGTATATCTTGCTTGGGGTAATGGGTTCCAGTTTTTCCCTAGTATGAACTCCTCTAGGGTTTTTTCACCCATTTCTAAGGCATCCGTATTGATCTCATCTATCTTCTTTTTAAGGTCACTTACTAGCTTTGGATTTGCGATATCTTCTATATATCCTATGACGACATCTGTCTGGGATCTTTTACCTACCTTTGTTATCTCAAGTCTTAGATTTGGATCTCTTATCCTTCTTCTTATTAATACAGTGTTAAATACTAAAGTCTCTGTAAATCCATCCCTTGAGCCTCTAGTAACCTTTTCAAGCTCTGGCTCCTCAGGACCTCTGGCTGGATATGTTCTGACATCTAGTATTATTGCCTTATCTTCCTTATCCACTAATATAGCCAATGCACCTGAGAGCACCATAAATTCTATTTGTTTGAAATCATCCCTTGATTCTACTTCAAGGTAAGCTATCTTTTCCTTCATAAGCTTTTCAATGGTATTTGGGTTTATATCTTCTCTTTCTAAGGATTGAAGAGTATCTTGTATAAACAACATTATCTCATCCTTGGCAAAACCATCTATAAATAATAACGAGGCAGCTCTGCCCCCTATTTTTATTTCTCTGTTGACCACATCAAAGCTCTTAGATATACCTAGATTTTTATCTAATATCTCAATGTTTTCCCTTATTTTCTTTGAAAGCTTCATTTCTACTTCCTCTCCTATGTATTATTTCCTCCATTGCCTTTGTAATAATAGGAGCACCAATCTCACAGTCATCTTTGCCATCCATTTTTCCTATATCCCCTATGCCTACAATTAGAGGAACTCTACAGTCTCCTAATATATCAACTGTATCTCCAAAGAGAATTTTTTCTCTGGTTTCCTCTCCCAGCTTATCTACAGCTCCATCAATGATTTCTCCATCACAGGTTATTGAAAAATCTACTTCCACTCCATCAACATATTGTGTATTAGATGCCACAGCAATTACACCTAATACTTCAATATCCTCATGATTTACTATATACTCTAATGCTTCTTCACCTTTTCCTGTGTGATTATTTCCTCTATCGTCTACCATGACCACTACTGGGCCATGTTTGGCTTCCTTTATGAAATCAACTATTTCTTTTCCTCTTATAGGAGTAGGGTTACCAGCTGATCGTGAAATACACCTTCCCCCAATATTTTTAGTAGCTCTTTCTACAGCTCTTCTAGCGAAACTATCTCCATCTGTAACTATAATTATTCTTCTCTTTTCTTCCATAATTCTGTCCTTCCTCTACAATATAGTAAATAGCTTTTTATATATTTCAAGTTAAATTCTTTTAAGCATAGTAAATTCTATTTCTTACTTTTTGGATCAAAAATTACTGCCATGAGGTAGCCAAATACAACTGCAGCTGCTACACCTCCAGATGTTGCCTTAATGCCTCCCGTAAAGGCTCCAAGTAAACCTCCATCCTTAACTGAATCCATAGCACCCTTTGCCAGGGAATAACCAAATCCCGTTAAAGGTATGCTTGCTCCCATTTCTCCAAACTTCATAATAGGTTCATATATACCAAATGCAGTTAAGATAGCTCCGGATGTTACAAATGCCACTAATACATGGGCTGGAGTAAGCTTAGTTCCATCCATCAAAAGCTGACCGACTACACATATTAATCCTCCAACAACAAAAGCCCTAATATACTCCATAATAAACCTCCTAACTTCCCTTATTGACTATTGAAACTGCATGTGCTATACCGGGTATTGATTGTCCCTGCTGTGTACTCGTAACAGAAAGCAAAGCTCCTGTAGATATAAGAAGAACTTTGTTTATGTTTTTCTTCATCATTTCTTTGTATATATAACCACAAAAAACAGAGGCTGAGCATCCACAGCCGCTTCCTCCAGCATGTGTATCCTGGGCTAGATTATCAAATATCAGTAAGCCGCAATCATTATAGTTTTTAAGTATGTTATATCCCTTATCTAGGACCATTTCTTCAGCAATTTCTTTTCCTATTTGAGCTAAATCACCTGTTACAATTAAATCGTAATAATCTGTAGGTAATCCAGTATCCTCAAAATGCTTAACTATTGTGTCAGCAGCAGAGGGAGCCATAGCTGCACCCATATTATTGGCATCTTTAATTCCCAGATCAACCACTTTTCCAGTTGTCACATAACGAATTTCCGGACCATTGCCAAAGGATGAAAGAACAGCAGCTCCTGACCCTGTTACTGTCCACTGGGCAGTGAGCTTTCTTTGGTTTCCATGCTCTAGTGGAAATCTAAACTGCCTTTCTGCAGAGCTGAAATGACTTGAGGTTACAGCTATTATATTGTCAGCATAGCCACCATCAATAATCATAGAGCCAAGACTTAAGGACTCCGTCATTGTTGAACACGCTCCATACAAACCAAAAAAAGGTAATTCTAAATCCCTTGCTGCAAAGGAAGCCGACATTGATTGATTTAATAAATCTCCTGAAAACATATATTCCATATCTGACATTTTTTTACCCGATGCCTTTACAGCAGCTTTGACTGTTTCCCTAAGCATCTTACTTTCCGCCAGTTCCCAACTCTTTTCTCCATAAAGATCGTCCTTTAGTATAATATCGAAATATTCACTAAGGGGTCCTTCTCCTTCTTTAGGTCCTACAGTAGTTGAGGTTCCAATAATTACTGGTGGGCTGTTAAATTTTACTGTCTGAGTTCCAATTTTTTTTACTGCCAACTAAACCCCTCCCTATCTTATAAAGAAATAGTAAAGTACTCCAATTATTACAGAAGACCCAAATCCATATACTAATACAGGCCCTGCAACACTAAACATTTTTGCAGCAACTCCTAAAACATAGCCCTCCCTCTTGAACTCCATAGCAGGGGATACGATGGAATTTGCAAAGCCTGTTATCGGCACAATTGATCCTGCTCCAGCTTTTTTACCCAATTTATCGTATACTCCCAGCCCCGTTAAAAATGCTCCTAGAAAGATCATTATAATGACCGTTACTGTACCGGCATCGGTTTTATTTAACCCGGAATTTTTTAATAAATTATTGATAAATTGTGCAATTGTACAGATTACACCTCCTACAAAAAAAGCCCAAAGACAATTCAGAAGATAATTTGGTTTAGGAACCTTATTTTTTACGTATTCTTCATACTCTTTCTCTTTGTTTACCCTTGTTATCTGTTTTTTCAAGTCTTCACCGCCTTATAATCATAAGAATACATCTAGTTTTTTATTTCATCTAAATTTATCTGTATACTTGTATTGGTAATGTCCTTATTAAATATTAAATTGTCACATTGATGTCTTATTTCCTTTTCCTCAATATTTTTCATTAGCAGCATACTGGTTTCAATACTCTTTATAAAATCTACTTGCATTGCACTCCCCCCTAGTTCTATTAGATTTGGTTATAGTTTTCGTTAATATGAAATACTAATTTAGCTGAAATCGGTCTGTTTATCTTCAATTTTTTATATGCATAGAAAAGTGAAGTTATAGAAATCATAACTAAAAATGCTATCAGTATTCTTTTTCTAGTAATAACGCTACTCATCAAAATCACCTCTAGATATTATTTATAAATAAACGCTTTTAAACCTTAATTAATTTTTCAAAGAAAACAATGAATGCTTCTACATTTTTTTCTTTGGAAATATCAAATTATAAAAGCGTATATCCATAAGTGTCAAATTTAAATACTTCTTAAATATAGTATTAACCATATTTACTTTTCTTAATTCCAAAAAAATAAAGACATGATTAATCATGCCTTTTCCAAAATATTCTTCATGACCTCAAGCACTTTCTTTTCAATCCTTGACACCTGTACTTGAGAAATTCCTAAACCTTTAGCAATTTCAGATTGAGTTTTATCCTTAAAATATCTTAGTACTATAATCTGCCTTTCTCGAGGTTTCAGTTTGCCTAGTGCTTCTTTCAAAGCTATTTTATCAATGATTTTCTCATTATCACTGCTCTTTGCTTCACTGATTTTATCAATTAAGTATATCGGTGACCCGTCATTTTGATGTATGACATCATATAAATAATCGGGCTGAGCGCTGGATTCCAATGCTAAAACAATTTCCTCTTTATCTAGCTTTAATTCGTCAGCTATTTCATGTATAGTCGGCTCTCTTCCAAGCTTCTTAGATAGTGCTTCCTTAGTAATTTTTACCTTAGTAGCAGTTTGCTTTAAACTTCTGCTTACCTTAATAATTCCATCGTCCCTTAAAAATCTTTTGATCTCTCCAATAATCATTGGAACAGCATAGGTAGAAAACCTTACCCCATAGGTAGAATCAAATTTATGTATTGCTTTAATAAGTCCAATACAGCCTAACTGAAATATATCATCTCTTTCATAACCTCTATTGTCAAACCTACTTATTAAGCTTTTGACAAGCCCTAGATTTTCATCAACTAAGGTGGTTTGAGCTTCTTTATCTCCACTTTGAGCTTTTTCAATTAAATCTAGGGTTCTTTCGGTTTGAAAGTTGTTATTTTCTTTAAATGAAGCAGTCACCCCATAATATCTACTCCCCATTTTGTACAACCTTTATTTTTTTTGTCATCTGAATCTTAGTTCCTTTACCTTCTTCAGATTCAATATAGACTTCGTCCATAAATGTTTCCATAACTGTAAAGCCCATACCCGATCTTTCTAATTCTGGTTTAGAAGTATATAAAGGCTGTCTTGCAAGTTCTATATCTTTTATTCCATTACCGGAATCTTCTATAACAATTATTATAGTATTTCCAATTATTTTACATTCTATAACTACTTCTTCACTTGAATTCTCATAGCCATGTATTATTGCATTTGTAACAGCCTCAGAAACAGCAGTCTTAATATCTGCTAACTCTTCTATGGTTGGATCTAACTGTGATACAAATGATGCAACAACTACTCTGGCAAAGGACTCGTTTTGAGATTTGCTTGAAAACTTTATCTTCATATAGTTGTCAAAATTCAACCTATTCACCCCTTTGTATATTAGCTAAAGCTTCGTCTTTAGTTTTGTATTTGTGAATAATTTTGTATATTCCAGCCATTTGAAAAATCCTATCAACATGGGGATTGGAGTTTACAACACCAACTTTACCCCCTGATTTATCTATTTTTTTATATCTACCAATAACAACTCCTATTCCTGAACTGTCCATAAAGTTCATATTTGAAAGCTCAAAAATCAAATTTCTAATGTTTCTCGAATCAATATTATTGTCTATATCTTCCCTAACCTCTTCAGCAGAATGGTGATCTAATTCCCCATCAAGGTAAACAACCAATATGTTGTCCATTACTTCAAATTTAAGTCGCAATCATATCCCTCCCAAAATTTAATATCATTTAAATCAAACTTTAAACCTTAACCCATATATTCAAATAAAAAATACAACTTGTCCATTTTTATTTGAATATTTTAAGTTTTTGAAGCTGCATATAAGTATATTCTCTAATTTCTAATGTTTTCCTTCCGTGAATTATGGCTATTTTTGTAGTCTATGCTTCTATTTTTGTCAAAATAGGATAAAGGCGTCTGGCGATGCGTTTTAGGTGCAAGGTGCAAGTTCCAAGTTGCAAGTTCCAAGTATTAGGGTCTTTCTAGTAAGGCTTTTGGGAAAGGACAAAGGCGTTGACGGCGCTTAGCTAGGCGTAGCAGTTGTAACTGTAAGGCTAGAGAATGAATATTCTTTGTCAGTTAGTAGTTCGTGGTTAGTAGTAGTTTTGTCATTCTTTTATGTTTCTAGGATATAAATTTTTAGCACTAAAATAGGAGTGGGAAAATCCCACTCCTCAGATTGTTGACAAAGTCAACAAGATGACAGGCTTCCCCGAAATCCGAAGTTTAAGGCGTGCTGAAAGTGAGGGGTCGCAGCGTATAAAGAAATACGTAAGAGTTCTCACCTTAAGCAACAACGAAAAAATTCGGGTCTTGGGGAAGCCTAAAGGTGTCAAAAGACACCTTTAAATTTAATCGTCAGACACTCCTAAAAATCCAGTAATGGCTATATTTACAATACTGAGTATTATAGCGGCTAAAATAGCTCCAAATAGTCCTCCTACACTAAAGCCTGATACCATAGCCGCACTAAGCCTCAAGATGATGCCATTTACGACAAATGTAAAAAGACCTAAGGTCACTATATTAAGTGGCAGTGTAAAAATGATTAAAATAGGTTTTATGATGGTATTTGCTAAACCTAATATAGCAGCTGCCCATAGAGCCGTAGAAAACCCTGCTATATAAATATTGTCAAAAAGTCTAGCTATAATGATTAAGGATATGGCCATAGATATCCATCTAAGAATAAATTTCCTCATTCTTCTTCCCCCTTATAATTCTTTAATCTTCTGGATAAACAATAATAACTTCCATATTATCTATTGCATCTTTAATTAATTCTTCAACATCTAATAACTTTTCAGAATCTATAATCTTTTCAAGTCTTGGTTTGGTAACGGGTCTATCAGGTAAAAATACTGTACAGCAATCTTCAAATGGTAATATTGATGTCTCATATGAATCAATTTTCTGAGATATTTTGATAATATCTAATTTATCCATTGCAATGAGCGGTCTAAATACTGGTATGTCTACGGCTGAATTAGTGACATTTAAACTTTCTAAGGTTTGGCTTGCCACCTGGCCAATACTTTCTCCTGTAACTAACGCCTTACATTTTCTATCAAGTGCAGTCCTCTGGGCAATTGCCATCATGAACCTCCTAGAAAGTATTGTCATCTCTGCTAAGGGACATTTTTCATTAATGGCTTTCTGTATATTAAGCAGGTTTACTGAATGTAATCTGATTCTTCCACAGTATCTACTTAGAATCCTCGCTAAATCTATTACCTTTTCCTTTGCTCTATCACTTGTAAATGGATAGCTGTGATAATGTATAGCCTCAATCTCTACTCCTCTTTTAGCAACGAGCCATCCTGCAACTGGGCTATCAATTCCTCCCGAAAGAAGGAGCATAGCCTTGCCGCCAGTTCTATAAGGCATACCCCCAAATCCAGGAATCTTTCTAGAGTATACATATGCCTTATCCCTTATTTCCACATTGATTATTACATCTGGATTATGTACATCAACCTCTAACTCCCCAGCATTCTCAAGTATATAGCCTCCCACGACTCTGCTAATTTCCGGTGACTTAATTGGAAATCTTTTATTTCCACGTTTTGATTCCACTTTGAAGGTCTTAACATCATCTTCTTCTATACATTCCTTTGCCTGCTCAAGGGCTACCTCACATACCCTATCCATATCTGCTTCAAAGATATAGGCTACACTTACAGAAACAATTCCAAAAACATTGGTTACAGCTTCAATGATTTCATCCACATCATAATCTTCTAAGTCAATATATAATCTACCATAAGCCTTATAAACATTTATATCTCCAAGATGCTTTATGGCCCTTTTGACATTTTTTAAAAGTGTATTTTCAAAATAAGGTCTATTTAGACCCTTCAAGCTTATCTCTCCATACCTTATGATAAGCACCTTTTCCATGTTATCATCTCCTACCTATAACTTTCCTTAGCTTACCAACAATATCAACTAGCTTTTCTATGGTATATTCTATCTCATCTTCGGTATTTTCATGGCTTATACTAAATCGTATTGCTCCCTCCATTTGATTATCAGTCAGTCCCATTTCCTTTAAAACATGGCTAAATACCTTCTTCTTCTTGGATGAACATGCCGAGCCTGTAGAGATGTATATACCCTCTTGCTCTAAGCTGTGTAATAATACTTCACCTCTAATACCTTCAAAGGAAATATTAAGTATGTGGGGAGCTGAGCCTTCTAAATCACTACCATTTATTTTTATATCTTCTATCTTATTTTTTATAGCCTTTAGTAATATTGTCTTTAGATGTATCATTTTACTAGTATTGGTCTTCAAATTTTTCTTTACCGACTCTGCTGCTGCGCCTAACCCTAGAATTCCAGGAACATTTTCAGTCCCTGATCTTAAGCCCTGTTCCTGACTTCCACCAAAAAATATGGATTTCAATTTTGTACCCTTCCTCACGTATAAGGCACCTATACCCTTAGGTCCATGTATTTTATGACCACTTATAGACATCAAATCAACTTTAAGTTTATTTACATTAAAGTCAATCTTTCCGAAGGCTTGAATGGCATCAACATGAATTAGGGGTTTCTTTTTCATACCCTTAATTATACTAATTATATTATCTATGGGCTGTAATGTTCCCACTTCATTGTTTACATACATAATACTTATAAGCACAGTATCATCTCTTAGTGAATTCTTAAATTCTTCTATATTAATTACGCCATTTTTACCCACATCTATATAGGATACTTCATATCCCTTTTCTTCAAGGCTTTTAAAGACATTTAATACCGATGGATGCTCAATTTTTGTAGTAATTATATGGTTTCCCCTTCGTCTATTTCCTTCTAGAGCCCCTAAAATTGCCATATTATTTGATTCGGTTCCTCCAGATGTAAAGTATATATCTCTCTCATCAGCTCCTAAAGCCTTTGCAACCTGCCTCCTAGCCTTTTTTAATAGTTTTTCGACTTCTACTCCCTTGCGGTGCATGGAGGAAGGATTACCATAGTTTTCCCTCATGGATTTTACCATTATATTTATTACTTCTTCCCTTGGCTTCGTGGTAGCACCATTGTCTAAATACACTTCCAACTGTAACACTCCTGACACTTATATTTTATCAAATAGTTTTTGTAATGATAGGGCTTATATTCAGATATTTAAAAAAATAAAAGTAAGAAACCACTTTCATTTTACATTTTACCAAACTTCTCTCTAACTTCTCTGATTTCTCCGCAGCTCATACTGCCCTCTGGGCATGGATTATTCAGACAATTTGGTCCAGTGTATTTAAAAAGAGTAGGAGTCACTTTTTTTACCTGTCTTAGCATTTCCACAGCTAACTCTCTAATCTCCCATTGAGCTCGATTACAACACCTATGCTTAAAGAAATTAGACAGTGCTCTTGCATTCATTGTAAATACAATCTTAGTCTCACAGGCATTTGGAAAAACGTATCTTGCATCTTCAATTGATTTTTTTTCTGCAAGTCTTTTAGCTTGTTTTTCATCATAGCCACTCTCAATATTCGCTTTGTAATGTGTCTTAAATAATATTTCAGTAAGTTCATCATAATATCTTTGGTCATCCTCCATAGCTTTAATAAATTTCTCCTTAGCATCTGGAATGGATTCTATAGCAGGAGGTACTATGTATTCAAACTGCTTAAGCTTAACATATCTCTGAGACTGCTGTGAATATGAACATCCTATTCTATGTCTTACTAATTGATGAGTTAATACCCTGCTTATACCTTCAACAGCAAATGTAAAGCTAACATGTTCAATAGGTGATTCATGTCCCATTCCCATTAGCATGTCCAAAAACTTATTCGTACTTTCTTCTGTTAGTTTATCCTCTATTTTATCTACACCCACTGCCGAATAACAGAGCTTAGCTGCAGAAGCAATTAATTTTTCTGAATCCGGTGTATATCTTAAAAGATTTACCTTTAGTTTTGTAGCCATAATATTTCCTCCTAAGATTAATTTCTACATAATTATAACATAAATTCAAAATTACATTTCAAGAATAAAAGAAAACTATATGTAAATACATGATTGGAATTTATTAGAAATCTTAAATTAGTTTCAATATATATTCTACAGAAATGTGGAATTTTGAAGCTATAGAATTTATTTCATATATAAAATAATATTTTTTTAAATTAATTTTCGACTTTTTCTTGCATTGTATGTCGAAATTTGTTATAATTTTTTTGTGGTTATCCCCCTGGAAAACCTCAATCATATAATCTCTATTCCCAATACCCCTAGTAAAAGATTTACCAAAAGGTAGATCTTTTGCTCTTTTTTGTGGAAATTTTTATTGCATCTAATATAAATTTCTATATTTTTTTCCACCATAAAAGCAAAAGCAGAGTTTAAACTTTAATACTTCTTAATATTCTTTTTTTATGGGCATAATTATTGTATAATATTGTTGAAAATATTATCATTAAGGAGGTTTTTTATGAATAATAAGAAGGTAGCTGTAATATTTACTGGCGGGACGATATCTATGAAGATCGACCCTCGTATTTCTGCCGCAATTCCTGCATTATCTAGTGAAGAAATTATGTCTATGGTTACAAACATAGACAAATTTGCTGATATAGAGATAGTAAATTTTGAGAGGATACCGGGTCCTCATATGACACCTCAAAAAATGCTTGAGCTCTCACAAATAGTTAAAGACCTTGTTAATAGGAAGGATATAGACGGAATTGTAATTACCCACGGAACAGATACTCTAGAGGAAACAGCTTTCTTTTTAGATCTAAACATATTTTCCACTAAGCCTATAATTATTGCCGGTGCAATGAGAAACGGGTCTGAACTTGGATATGATGGCCCAAGTAATCTAGCTTCGTCAATTTGCACAGCCATATCCGAACAAGCAAAGGATAAAGGCGTCCTTGTTGTTATGAATAACGAAGTAAACTCTGCAAGCGAAGTCACCAAAACCCATACCCTGAGCTTAGATACATTTAAATCATTAGAATTTGGACCATTGGGGATTGTTGATAACGATGAGGTTATATTTTATAGGTCAATTATAAAGCATCATCATATAGATACAGATAGCATTGAGGAAAATGTTTATCTTATTAAAACCTACGCCGGTATTGATTCCAGCTTAATGGACTTTTGCGTTAATAATGGTGCTAAAGGTATTGTTATAGAAGCTATGGGTAGGGGAAATATTCCTCCAATGATGGTTGATGGTATAAGAAATGCAATTACCAAAGGAGTGAAGGTTGTAGTAGTATCTAGATGTCCAATGGGACGGGTATTGGATTCCTATGGCTACGATGGCGGGGGAAAAAAATTAAGGGATTTAGGTGTTATTTTTGGGGGAAGCTTAAATGGACAAAAGGCCCGAGTAAAGCTTATGCTTGCCCTCTCTGTAACCAATGATTTTAAGGAAGTTAAGGAAATATTTGAAAAGGATTATTATACAAAGTAAATAGAGAGAACCGTCTTAGGCTCTCTCTATTATACTATTTTATTTCAGGCTTAATTAATTATATCAACGATTTCATAATCATACCTTTTTGATAGATCAACAAATCCTGTTGGTGTTTTAACAAGCGGTCTAGTAGGATTACTTTTATTTACTAAAACTACTGTTCCTATCTGATCGTTATTTAATTTTACTATATTTCCTACATAAAATGTAAATATATTTTTAAGAAATGTATTTGCTATGATTGGGTCAAGTATTCCAAAGCTGTCCTGAAAAATAAGTTCTGCTACTTTAAATGGAGAAACTTTCTCCTTATATACTCTTGTTGATGTCATTGCATCATATATATCAGCCACTGCAATAATTTTAGCATATGTGTGGATTTTATCACCAGAAAGTCCTAGTGGATAGCCTTTACCATCTAACCTCTCATGATGCTCAAGTGCTCCTAATGTTATACTTTCATCTATACCCGAGGTGTTTTTTAAAATTTCATATCCATACTGAGTGTGCCTTTTCATAATCTCATATTCATCCTTTGAAAGCTTGCTAGGCTTATTAAGAATCTCAACGGGAACTTTGCTTTTTCCTATATCATGTAATAATCCAGCTAATGCTATATCATAGAGTTCATAATTTGAAAAGCCCATCCATTTACTAATCATAGTTGCTATTAGGGAAACATTAATAGAATGCTTATATGTATACTCGTCATTCACTTCAATCTGTCTTAATCTACCTAAAATATTATTACTAGTTATAATATCGTCAACTAAAGGACTAAGGGAATCATTTAACTCATTTATTATTATTTTTTTCCCTACTTTAACATTTAAAAAAGTATTTTTAAAACTATCAATGGTATTTTTGTATTCCCGACTTAGATTATTATCTATTATAACAACCTTTTCATAATCATCTGCATCATCAAGTACATAAACATATTTAATATCTATTGATTTTAGTCCTTCTATGGCTTTTTCAGTAAGTATAGTTCCACTTGCAGAGTAAAGTAAGCCAAAGCTAATAATATCCTCTGCAATTACCATTCCTTCTCTAAGCTCATCAATTTGTAGCAATCTCACGATGCTTCCCCCTAAACAGTTTATAAAAACAAATGAAGTTCTTTGCATCTTTTTAATATTAAATTATAAAGACAAATATCCATATACACCTATGTTATTTTATATGTATACCCAATTACTTATAAAATCCTCACTTTTGCCAAATCTATTTATATCTTGAGTCTTCCACTATACTTATTTATCTACATCAGGTAATTTCTTCGATATTAAAACTGTCAGTATAAAAGCTGTCACAAGGCGTATAGTAAGTAAAAAGAATCCATTTGCCCCCACTGCTACAAAAATTAATGTATCTTCAATAACAGCATGACAGCAAACTAGAAAAATACTTATAAGAATTAAACTCCGCCTATCTAAATTACCCTCCTTGGCACTTTGAATTATTATACCCGCCCCATATGCTAAACCAAATACTAAACCGATAGCCAATGGAAATGCAGATTCCTTCGATACTCCCATCCATTTTGTTAGGGGCTTACAAAAGTCTGCAATCTTATCAAGTATATTTAAATCCCTTGCAATTTCCATTACAATCATCAATGGAAAAACTATCATTGCAATGTTAAGTACAGATTTTAACCCACCAATTATTCCCTCAGATATAACAGCAGTTAAGTCAAACATTGATTATCTCCTCCAAAACTAAATTATTAGATTAAGTATAATTCCAGATAAAAGAGCTAGTCCAATTCGTATTGTAAGTACAGCCATAACGCTAACTCCCACTTTTTTACTAACAGCCGTTTCAACTGGCAGTGTATGGGAAAAGGATAACATAATGGCAATAATAGTTATCTGCTTAGCTGTTAAAGTAATAGAAGAAATTGCCCCGATAGCTGCATAAATGTTAAGGACATTCCCTAAAACTAAAGGTACAGCTGCTTCACCGGGCAATCCAAAGAGTCTCATAATCGGTTCAAAGAAAGTGGCAATATACTCTAAAACATTTATAGCCCTTAGTATCGTAACAATAAAATAAACAGGAATTATAACCTTTGCCAATTCTAATACGG
>JANQEZ010000251.1 GCA_028278115.1 Clostridia bacterium | reverse complement strand
ATCATACTATTCCTCCTCCATAGGGATAAATATATCCCAGGTAGTACCGCTGTCCTGTAAAAGTCTTATTCTTCCTCCAGCACTATCTACAATTTCCTTTAATATACTAAGTCCAAGCCCTCTATTTCCTTCTTTAGTTGTGACACCTCTATCAAAGATTTTTTCCCTTATCTCTTTACTTATACCCGGTCCGTTATCCTTAACTATTATCCTTAAACCATCTTCATCTGAGTTCAATTTAACAATGATTTTTCCATTTTCAAATTTAACTAATTCATCAATGGCATTTTCAATCAGATTTCCTATAATTGAACAGACTTCATCCTCTGTTAAATTTTTAGGGATACTGGTTAAGCTTGAGTCATTATGGATTAGTAAAGATATCTTTGCCTCAGCAGCTTTATTATATTTTGCCAATAGTAAGCCCGATACATGGGCATTTTTTATTTTATCACTCAGAATTCCAGATATTTCTTTTCTTTCCTTGGATATAAAGGAAATATAATCTATTGCCTTATCGTATTCTTCAAGCTGAATTAGTCCAGAAATAGTATGAAGCTTATTCATAAATTCATGATTTTGAGCTCGCAGTGCAGATGTCAATTTTTTAATACCCGTTAATTCTTCTGCCATTTGCTTTACATCGGTTAAATCTTGAAAGCTGCATACGACACCAATAATATCATCCTTATGGTCCTTTAATGGATTATGGCTGCAAAGTAAAGTTTTACTTGGACGTATTTTAATTTCATGATTATAAATTGATTTCTTTTGCTTTAATACCTCTATCATCCTATCACTAAAGTTTGAATTAAAGTCTGATATATTCTTTCCCTTATCGCAGTCTTTGAATCCCAGAATTTTCTTAGCAGTTTTATTAAAAAATATTATTTTTCCCTCATCATCAACAGCTAAAATTCCATTTTTAAAGCTATGAAGGATTATATCTCTTTGTCCTAAAAGGAGTGCAATCTCCTTTGGTTCTAATCCAAAAATGGTTCTCTTTATAGTATAGGATAATATCCAAGCACCTATTATACCAATTATGAGTCCTACAGTTAATGAAAGATAGAAATTTCTTATATAGGTACTAACCTCTTTATAAACCGTGTCGGTCAAGAGTCCAACCAATACAGCCCCTACTTGCTCATCATTATGATAAATTGGTGCAAAGGCCCTTATAGCAGATATAAGTACATTTCTGTCGGCTGATACATAGGCTTCTCCGGTACTGAGTACCCTATCCTCTCCACCACTCTTATACTTTTTTCCTAAAGCATTTTCATAGGGATAAGAGTGCTGTATACCTTCCATATCCATTACAATTATATATTGAAATCTAGTCTTTGAACTAAATCTTTCTATGAGCTCCTGAACAGCTCCATAATCCTTTGTATTTGCAACGGATTTTTGAATATCATCCAGAGAAGCAATGGTTACAGCCAAATCCATAGCATTATTCCCCATTTGATTTTCTATAGTATCTTGAATCTGTTTATAGGTTAAAAGACCTGTGCTAACGATTACTACAACCATTATAAAGGTCATAAAAAGAGTAATTTTGTATTGTAGCTTCAATGCAAATCACTTCCTTTACTCCTTAAGCTTTGCCTTACTCAATGCGTCTTTAATAGCTTCAAGGAGAGCTTCGCTTGTATATGTAGCTCCTGCCACTACATCTACATTAGCTCTATTTTTTTTAATTACCCTCTCAGGAATTTTTTCAAAAACTATATCGGCAAGTACTGGCGTCTCTTGCTGTTCAATTATCTTTATTTCTATTATCTTATACTCATCGGTTACAACCTCTACTTTAATAGGTCCATGATAACCCTCTCCTACACCTTCATAGCTTCCTTTGTGATATACTATCTCTCTGTTTCCACATGAAATCAGTATAAGGATTAAAAGCATAGTTATACCAATTCTCTTTATCTTTTTCAAATAGATCATCACCCCTTTTTCCTCCAAATATGAAGAAATTCTAATACTCTCGATTTAGCAGTTTTGGTACTATAGTACTTAGTATTTCCTTACCCTCACAATCCGGCAATTTATCTATAAGTAACATAGCCTTTTTACTATATCTATTAGCCACTTTTATGGCTTTATCTATACCTTCATATATTCTTACCTGTCTAATTATTTCTTTTATATCATTACTGTTTAAAGAGGATTTACTTAAAAGCTTAGTAAGCCTTCCTTCTTTATCCCCATTTAAAGCAAGTATAAGGGGCAGTGTATAATAGCCTTTTTTTATGTCCTCTAAAGCATTTTTTCCCAATGCTTCTGTATTTCCTTTATAGTCAAGTAAATCATCAATAATTTGAAAGGCCATCCCGATATTATAACCGATTTTTGCCAGTAGCTTTTGATTTTTTTCACTACATTTCCCTTCCTTTGCTCCAGCAAAAAAAGAAATGGCAAATAAAGCTGCTGTCTTACCTGATATAACTCTTATATATTTTCTAAGATTCATATTAAGGTTATATCTAAGATGGTATTGACTTATCTCACTGATACAGATTCTTGAGATGACTTTGGACATTTTCTTTAAATTTTCGGTATCATAGTCATATTCCGATAGCATGGAAATACACTGGCAGAATAAAAAGTCTCCAATATACACTGCGTACTCTTTTCCATATTTGGCTTGTATAGTATCAACACCTCTGCGAAGCTTTGAA
This sequence comes from Clostridia bacterium, assembly GCA_028278115.1. Lineage (GTDB taxonomy): Bacteria > Bacillota > Clostridia > Peptostreptococcales > Caminicellaceae > JANQEZ01. The sequence goes on along the minus strand of JANQEZ010000251.1, from coordinate 4,115 downwards.
TCATCTATAATATCATCATGTATTAGTGTAGCAATATGGAGCAGCTCAACGACGGCTGCAATATTAAGCATTTTTTCTCGATCATACTCTCCAAACTTACTAGCTAGCAAAAGAAATGCAGGTCTTAGCATCTTCCCCCCTGCATCTATCATGGGATAAATAGAGTCCTCTAGGTATCTTTCTCTAGATTTAATATTTTTCTTTATGATTTCCTTTACATCTCTTAATTCTTCAAGGAGTACAGGATAATTTCCCCAAAATCTGTCCATATTATCACCTTTTCGATTATAGTTAATTGCTTTAATAATTATAGTAGTTATAGATGTATGACCCTAAAACTTAAATTTTTTTAGAAATATTTCGCAGGCAAAACTACGATACCTATTTGGCTAATAGCTGACAGCTCACAGCAAAATATTGCAAGTAAAACTTCTCAGTCACACATCTATATATAGAAACCAGTGAAAATTTTAACTTATACACATCTATAATAAATTATAACTTATATAGTAATATATACAAAAGCCCTTTTAAAATATAAATATCTTTAAAAGGGCTTATTAGAATAGCAGATTTAAAGCAAAGCTATTTTAATGGTTATAGTCTCTATGTGTATAGATAGTATTTCTTAACTATACCTATTTTCTTCCACAGCTTCTTTAGATATGGTAGTACGTAATAATCTAATCCAAATACGCTGCCTGAACCGCCTATCAATGCCACTGTTCCGGCAAAATACCATAACATTTCATAAGAGCCCATTCCGGAAGACCAAATCATAGCTCCCATTGCAATTGAAGCTATAGATGCTGCCGCTGTAAATAATCCTATAATCAACAGTATTCCAACTATGATTTCACCTATGACCATACCAGCCTGAAAAGCTTCGGCTAAAACAGTATATCCGCCATCGCTTGTGTAGAAGAAGGTTTCCATAGACCATGAAACAATATCCTCTATGAACCCAGGTACTGGTAGAGCTGCTGAAACATTATTAGCTGTCTCTGCCGCTGCAGTCGCTGCACTGGTAGCATCTGCTGATGCCTCCCAAGCAGGAGATGCTGCCGATGCTGCATCTGTTGGTGGCGGAGGTATTAAAAATATATTTGATGGATTTTCTAGTATTTTTGGCAGCTTATCAATTCCTTGAGCCAACCATTTATATCCTACTAAAAACCTCAATGGCACTAACCAAAAGTTCGGAGATGCCTTTGCAAAATGACCTCCTACAAGGCTCCTATTATCTTTTATATGAAAAATCTCATGTATTAAATAATTCCAACATTTGTTAAATCCGGCAACCTGCAAGAAATAAATTAAGTTTATAAGATGCTTTACAAGCATCGCAAAGAATCCAGATAGTGAGAGAAATTTACCGGGCATTCCCACATGGGCTATCCCATATGACCCGCCTATACATACCATAGCACCGTGGAACTCAGGCTTATAGGATTTCATTTCTCCACCTTTAATATCTGAATAAATATTATGTGCCACCACTTTAGCAGAGTGCTCTGCATTTTCCACCATCTGAGGAACAGGTCTTTCTTCCCCCTCTGGAATGTAGTATATATTATCCCCAACTACATAAACATTGCTGTAATCAACGGATTGTAATTTATCATTCGTTACAATTCTCTTTCTACCTTTTTGCTTAACATCCATATCTCCAAGAATATCAGAGCCTTCAACGCCGGCAGCCCAAATCACTGTATTGGTGGCGATACTTCCTCCATCTTCAAAACCTACAGAATCCTTTAAAACTTCAGTAATACGAGTATTTGTCATTATTTCAACATCTAGCTCTCTTAGTCTTTTTTCCGCCTTTTTTCTTAGGTTATCTGGAAAGCTAGGCAAAATTTTTGATAATATATCTACACAATATAAATTTACTTCTTCCTTATCAATATGAAAATCCTTACATAGCCTATTCTTCCATTCACCTAGCTCTCCGATCATCTCAATTCCAGTAAATCCGCATCCAATCACTACAAAGGTCAGCATCTTTTTTCTTTTCTCTTTATTTTTTTCCTTTACAGCTTCCCTAAACATATTGAGGATATGCTCCTTTAAGCCAACTGCATCCTCGTAGGACCATAATTGATGGGTGTACTCCTCAGCTCCTTTTACTCCAAAAAAAGTCGGTTTAGACCCTGTGCCAATTACTAGATGGTCATATTCATAGGAATTACTTTCTGAATTTAAAACATTGTTATTAAGATCAATGTCAGTTATTTCATCAAGTACAACCTCTACCTTTCTCTTGGCAAAAATCTCCTTTAGGTCTATCCTAATGGAATGTTCTTCTACTCTATTGGCAGCAACCTCATGTAGTTCGGTAAGCATAGTATGATATGGGTTTCTATCAATGATTCTTATTTCAACATCACTATCTTTTTTAAACTTATTGGCAAGCTTTTTAGCAGTTAAAATACCGCCATATCCAGCACCAAGCAATACAATTTTTTTCTTAGTACCCATATTTTTACCTCCCTTTAATATTTCCTACAATCTCCATTTTATAGGATTTATATAGCAATAATCGACACATAAAGCAATAACTTCCTTAGAATTTCTCGGCTTTCTTAGATAAGATTTTAACACAGTATCAATATATATTGAATTTTTGGTCATTAATAATGTTTTTTGTAAATTTAGTTCATAGATATAATCTACTAAAACTTTTACACCTTTATTTCTTTTATTTTTATTTAATTTACTCAACCAATTTAAAATTCAAATCCGTCAATTTAAAATTTTTCTTAAGTCCAGATGTAATATGGACCTCTGAGTTTTTAGTAACAAATACTGCTTCTACATTCTCTAAGGACTCTATGAGCTCTATCCCTTTATCAATACCAAGGGCAAAGGCTGCTGTAGATAGAGAGTCGGCATCAATGGAGCTTTCAGATATTATGGAAACCCCTGCTAAAGTGTTTTCAACTGGATAACCTGTACTAGGGTCTAGGATATGATGATACCTCTTACCCTCTTTTTCAAAGTATCTTTCATAAATCCCAGATGTAACGACGGTTTTATTCACAACTTCTGCTATACCTACATAATCTCCCCTTGGAGATTTAGGGTTTTGAACTCCCACCTTCCAGGGAGTACCATCGGGCTTATTTCCATAGGCAAATACATTGCCTCCAAGGTTTATAATAGCATGCTTTACGCCATGCCCTTTTAGTATCCTCACTACTTCGTCGACACCAAATCCCTTTGCTATACCTCCTAAATCCAGCACCATACCTTCTTTTTTTAACATGACGCTTTTTTCGTCTTCATTTAAAAATATATTTTTAAAGTCTACCAGGGCTTTTCTTCTTTCTATTTCTTCCTCAGTAGGAACTTTAGCCTCTTTAGTTCCTATATTCCACAGCTTAACCAATGGGCCTATAGATATCTCAAATTTTCCCTCTGATAGCTCTGAAAAATATTTACCCCTCTCTATAACATAAAAGGTTTCATCAGATACCCTTGCTAAGTCCTTACCAGCCCTTGAATTGATATCCATTACTTCACTGTTTCCTTCGTTTATCGTCATTTTATCTTCAATTTCCTTAAGCTTTCCAAATGCTTCGGAAAAAACCTCGTCTGCAGCATTATCATAAAGCTTAATAGTAGCAACAGTTCCTAAAACGAACTCGGTTTTTGATACGGGTTCATTATTTGATTCTTCTATTTTTCCTGTACATGATGAAATAATTATTGAAATCGACATTACTATAAATAAAACGACTATTAGTTTTCCTTTATTTCCCATATAAATTCCTCCGTAAATAAAACATATCTTCTCCTTCAATTTATTATAGCATATAAAGGGAGGTGTCTCAGAATGATGAATTTTTGTATTTTGAAATTTCTTAGGCTTGGCACGTACATCGGTACTAGCCAAACCCAATAAATCTCAAAACCTTGAACTTCATTCATCCTGAAACACCCCGGGTCTGAGCTCTAGGGAGGTCTTTGCAAGACAGCCCTTTTAATATTAATTCTTATCTTTAAAATGTTCTTATAGAGATTCCAGTCAAAAGTTTAATTTATACATATACGTAGATTAATGTACACATCAAAAATCCCTAGAAACATCGGATATTTTGATATGTATAAAT
>JANQEZ010000183.1 GCA_028278115.1 Clostridia bacterium | reverse complement strand
GAAAAGTATAAGGATTTTGGATGGGCGTCGGCAAAAATAGATGACCTAGCCAATTTTATACCGGCTAGGCTGACAGCCTTTTTAATAATCTTAGCCTGTGCATTACTAAGATATGATTACAAAAACTCTTTTAAAATAACCCTAAGAGATAGAAAAAATCACAGCAGTCCCAACTGTGGCTACCCCGAAGCAGCAGTGGCGGGAGCATTAAATATACAACTTGGGGGGACTAATATCTACTTTGGAAAGCCTATATATAAACCCACGATAGGGGATAAGAATAGAGCTTTAGAATTTGAGGATATTAACAGAACAATAAGAATAATGTATGTATCCTCATTTTTAGGGGTTTCTCTATTAGGGTTAGTAAAGTACGGAATTTTTCACTTGTTTAGTAGCTAAAGGCGAAGTAGCACAAAATTCTTAAAGAGAATTAAAGTTATACTTTAACTTTAACACTATGATTCACTAATTCCAAAGAAAATGGAATCACTTAATCCAAACTTTAAGTTAAAGTAATAGTTTAAGATAAAATATAGTCTCCAGAGAACGACTCAAAAACTTGGAACATGAAACATTGAACATACAACTGCAAGTCGTTTTCAAAACGACTTGACAAAAGGAGAGATACCATTGATAGCTAAACACGGGGGAAATATATATGAAGCCGCAAAACGATATGGTATAAAAGAGAATGAAATTATAGATTTTAGTGCAAATATTAACCCCCTTGGAATTCCAGATAAGCTTAAGGAGGCAATAGCTTCAAATTTGGGCTGTATAGAAAGCTATCCAGACCCTGACTATAAAGATTTAGTAGCTGCCATAGCTCATCATAACTGTATAAACGAAAACTATGTTATCCCAGGCAATGGAGCAACAGAGATAATTTTTCAAATAGCTGAGGCTGTAAAGCCGAAAAAATCACTTTTACTTGCCCCCACCTTCCTTGAGTATGAAAGAGCCTTAAGAAAAGCTGGGAGTGATATAGAGTACTATATGCTAAATGAAAATAATGACTTTAAGATTGAAGGTGAAGACTTTTTACACAAGCTTAGAGGAGAAATAGATTTTGTAGCTATTTGTAATCCCAATAATCCTACAGGTCAAATTATCGAAAAGGAATTATTGCTGAGGATACTGATGAAATGTAAAAGAAGTAAAATAAATCTTATGATTGATGAAGCATTTATAGATTTTCTTGACAACCAAGAAGAAAATAGCCTCATAGATTGCTTAGATGACTATGACAATCTATTTATAATAAGGGCGTTGACAAAATTCTTTGCAATACCCGGACTAAGAATAGGTTATGGACTTATTTCCAATCAAAGTATAAAAGAAAAAATATTAAACAATAAAGAGCCTTGGACAATTAATGGATTTGCAGCAATATCTGGACATGTATTATTAAAAGATAAAGAATATATAAGAAAGAGTAAAGAATTCTTTAAAAAAGAAAAGAAATACATGTACCAAGAGCTTAAGAAAATTAATGGTATAAAGCTGTATAAACCAAAGGCCAATTATATACTCTTTAAGCTATTAAGTTATCCTGGAGACTTAAAGGATATGATGATAAAGAAAAAAATACTGATTAGACAGTGTGATAACTATATAAATCTAGACAGCTCATTTTTTAGAGCAGCAATAAAGGATAGAGAATCAAATCTTAAGCTTATAAATGTCTTAAAAGAGGTAGTTGACAATGATTAAAGTTAAATGTCCTGCTTCCTGTGGAGAATTGATTCAAGGCATAATAGGAGATGGAGAAAAACTCATATCACTGCCAATTGATATATATTCAGAGGTGACTATTGAGGAAAGTGACAAGGGAATAATTAATGGGAACAGAAAGACGGTTATTGCCCTTGAAAAAACCCTTAAATATTTTAAAATTTCTTCTGATTATATTAAAAATATATCATTAAAAGTAAATTCCAATATTCCAATAGCTAAAGGGATGGCTAGCAGTACAGCCGACGTTGCAGCTACTATAACTGCCGCATCTAAGCTTTTGGGTAAGAACATATCTACTAAAGAGCTTGCCCGGTTATGCTGCAGCATTGAACCCACAGACAGTACAATATTTAAGAACCTAACGCTTTTTGACCACATAAATGGCAGAGTCATTAAGCGCCATTATTGGAATCCCAATATAAAGATATTGATTTTAGAAATGGATAGTTGTGTGTGTACCGACGAGTTTAGAAAAAAGGATTATACTAAGGCTCGAAAGCATAATAAAAAAGATATAGAAGATGCATACCATATGTTTTCGTTAGCATGCGATAAAAGGGATAAAAAGCTTCTAGGAAAATCTGTAACCATAAGCTCATTAGCTAATCAGAGAATACTTCTAAAACCAAAGCTCGATGAAATATTAGAATTAGCTGATAAAATTGGAGCCTATG
>JANQEZ010000174.1 GCA_028278115.1 Clostridia bacterium | reverse complement strand
TTTCATTTGAGTGATTTTTATGAATCTGTTTTAACCTACAAAATATAAGAAAAACAGGTTCATAGTATGAACGAAAAGGAAATATCAAATACCCCCGGCTGCACGAACTAGCATAAGGGGTAAAATTATTAAATGCCTAAATCATTATTACTCCTGTTTGAAAAAAGTGAGCTTTAATGTTAGTATTGTCTTATGACAATTGAACTGAGGTGTTAAAATGGATTTTAGACAGCTAGAAACCTTTGTTTCTGTAGTAAAACTTAAAAGCTTTTCAAAGGCAGCTGAAACCTTATATATAACCCAACCGACTGTGAGTAACCATATTTCCAGCCTTGAAAAAGAACTAAATACTATTTTAGTAAATCGGACAAATAAAAATTTAACATTAACCAATGCTGGAACTCTCCTTTATAAGCACGCATTAGATATTATTAACAAACGTGATAATGCTCTATTTTCTTTAAATCAATTTAAAGGTAAAATTGAAGGCATATTGGAGATTTCATCTAGTACTATACCTGAACAATATTTTCTTCCTGAGTTACTGATAAGCTTTAATAGAATTTATCCAGATGTACAGTATTGCTTAAACAAATTCGATACCAATCAAGTAATTGATAATATTTTATCTGGTAAAATAGATTTTGGCATAGTTGGGGCTAAAAAACAATCAAAGCAGCTAAAATATATTGAAATAATGGATGATACAATTATACTTGCAGCTCCAGTAGAGGGTGTATATAAAAATATCAGTTCTATAAGTCTGGATAAATTATTGGATTTTCCTATAATATTGAGAGAAGAAGGGTCAGGAACTAGAAATATGGTTGAAAGATCACTAGGGAAATGTAATATATCAATAGAGGATTTAAATGTGGTGGCATATATAGAAAACACTGAAACAATAAAACAGTGCGTTAAGAAGGGCTTAGGTGTTACTTTTATATCTGAAAAAGCCATAGTCTCAGAAGTTAAAAACAATACTATTAAAACCATTGTCATAGAGGATGTTGAATTTAAAAGAAAGTTCTATTTCGTATATCATAAAAATAGGGGACTGTCTCCTTTAGCTGAAACCTTTAAAAAGTTCGTAAGTTCAGATCAAAAGCCCACATATTAAAAAACAGTGGGCTTTTTTACTTATAAAGAAACTCAAACATTTCCTGTAAAAAGTTGCATAGAAGAAATCTTCAAACTATTGTCAGTAAAATATTCAGCTAAAATACCTTCCTATGAAACTTATGGATATGCGCTTTTATAATTAAGGGGTAAAAGCCTTTATCTTTATTAGAAAGACCCTAATACTTGGAACTTGGAACTTATAACTTGCAACTAAAATGCATCGTCAGATGCCTTTGTCTTAACTATTTTACAAACAAATGTCTTAATCTAAGAGCAATATTGTAGACTTGTCACCTGCTAGGCGTCTTTTAAGAAGGCTTTATAGCCTTTGAATGTCATATAAAGATCAATTTTGCTGATTAGCTCATAGGGTGCGTGCATATTAATCACCGGCACTCCACAATCTATTACCTCTGCTCCATAATTAGCTAAGGCATAGGCAATAGTTCCCGCCCCACCTTGGTCAACCTTTCCAAGTTCTCCTATTTGCCATGTTATATTATTTTCGTTAAATATATTCCTGACATTCATTATAAACTCTGAATTAGCATCATTACAATTTAATTTTCCTCTAGAGCCTGTATATTTTACTAAAGTAACACCTTTGCCTAAAAATGCTGCATTCCTTTTGTCAAGGACATCGGGAAAGTTTGGATTAAAGGCTGCCATCACATCACCCGATAGAGCCTTACTTCTTGCAAGTGCTCTTCTAAGAAAAATTTCATTATAATTCCTATTTTGCAGAGCTATTAACTCAGCAATTATATTTTCAAAAAACTTTGATTCCATTCCAGTATTTCCATTGCTTCCAACTTCTTCTTTATCTGCAAAAACTACTGCACAGGTTCTTTTGGGTTTATCTACTTCTAAAATTGCCCTAAGGGCGGCAAAGGAACAAGCTCTATCATCATGTCCATAGCCAGCCACTAGACCTCTATCAAGTCCTACATCTCTTGCCTTTGTAGCGGGTACAGCCTGAATTTCTGCTACAGCAAAATCATCTTCTTCTATACCATATTTATTATTTAGTATTTTCATTATATGAAATTTAACCTTGGTATCTATGTCTTTATCTCCTAAGGGTATACTGCCCACAATAATGTTTAGTCCTTCGCCTGTTATTCCTTCACTAAGTTTTTTCACCATTTGATTCTTTGCTAGATGAGGAAGTAAATCGGATATAAAGAATACTGGGTCATTTTCATTTTCTCCAATAACAAGGTTAACTTTTTCACCATTTTTCTTAAATACAACTCCATGTAATGCAATTGGAATTGATGCCCACTGGTATTTTTTTACCCAGCCATAGTAATGGGTTTTAAGCAGTGCTAGCCCCCCATCCTCGTATAAGGGAAAGGGTTTTATATCTAATCTCGGAGAATCAAGATGAGTTCCTATTATATTCATACCATCTTGTATATTATCCTCACCTACTATTAAAATCACTGCTGATTTACCTTTATTGTTCCCATATATCTTCATACCGGGCTTTACTTCTTCATCATTTGCTATACACTCTTTTAAATCTCTAAATCCGTTTAATTTAGCAATTCTCAATATTACATCTACGCACTCCCTCTCGGTCTTTCCATTATCCAAAAAAACTTTGTATTCGTCAGCAAATCTATATAGTATAGTTTCTTCATCATTAGAAATTGTTTCCCATGAATTTTCAAACTTGTGAGTTATTTTATCATAGTTCTCTTTAAATTCTTTACTCATAAGCTCTCTCCTTCATAAAATTTTTTATCTATAAATAGACCAAGTTCCATTAAATGTAAAACCTATTATTATATATAGTTTTCTTGTATACTAATTATGCAATTTGCTGAGTAAAACAAAATAAAAACTTAGGATTCAAAATTCCTAAGTCTTTATAGCTTCAATAGGTATGAATTAAACCTTTTTTATATTGTGCTTGAAGGCATATATTGCAGCCTGGGTTCTATCGTTAACTTCTATTTTTTTAAAAATGCTCGACACATGGTTTTTAACGGTTTTTTCACTAATGAATAAATTTTCAGCAATTTCTTTATTATTAAGACCCTCTGCAATAAGAGTTAGAACTTCATATTCTCTCCTAGTCAATTTGTTTTTATTATACACCTTGTCGGTAGTATTCCCACGAGTTTTATATTCCCTTACAAACTCAGAAGCTAAGCTAGGATGTATGTATGATTCTCCAAAATATACATTTCTAATTGCTCTAACTAAACTATTTGATTCTGCATCCTTTAGTACATATCCCTCTGCACCAATGTTTACAGTTTCAAATAAATATTCCCTGTCATCATGGATGGTAAGCATGATAACCTTTGTATCTATTCCCATATCCTTAATCCTTCTTAGAGCTTGAATCCCATTCATATTTGGCATATTAATATCCATTAGTATAATATCAGGCTTTAACTTAAAACACTTTTCTAGAGCATCCTCACCATCTACTGCTAGACCCACAACTTCTATATCCTCTTCAATCTCAAGTATCTGCTTTAATCCTTGCCTCATAAGGGAATGATCATCAACTATTAAAATTCTAATTTTAATTTCTTCCATTTTACTCCTCCTCATCCCATAGTGGAATTGCAACTTTTATTTTTGTTCCTCTACCCTTCTCACTCTCAATATCAATCTTACCCCTAAGAAGATCCACCCTCTCCTTTATGCTGTAAAGACCAAAGCCATTTTTATCATCTATTGAATTGACCTTTTCTTCAACATTAAATCCTATACCATCATCTATTATACTTAGATAAATCTTTTGGCTTCCAATATCGAGTCGAATGGAAACTCTCTTGGCTTTAGCATGCTTTTTGACGTTGTTTAAGGCTTCTTGAGTTATTCTAAATATTGTAAGCAATATTATAGAGTCAGAAATCGTACTACTCTCATTAACGACAAAATTCACAGCACCTCCAGTATCATTTTCAAAGTTTAAAACCAGTCTTTGAATTGTTGGTACCAAGCCTAGATCATCAAGTGACATAGGCATAAGATCGTAGATTATTTTCCTAATATCCTTTAAGCTGTTTCGGACAATTTCCTTTAAAAGCTTAAGCTCTTGCTTTGCCTTAACCTTATCTATATCAATTAATCTATCACATAATTCTGCCTTGAGAACTACATTTGCCATAGTCTGAGCAGGTCCATCATGTATCTCCTTTGAAACTCTTTGCCTTTCAACTTCTTGTGCATTAATAATCTTTATCCCCATATATTGCCTTTGTTGAATATCTTCCAGTTGTTCAAATACTCCTTGCAGATTACCACTTAAATACCCCAGTGCAGCACCTACCTTTGAAGTTAAAGATTCTGCCTTTTCCACTACATCCTTTGATCCCTTTAATCTCATTTCAAGTTTTTTCCTTTGCTTGATTAATTCCTTCTCCTCGTGCCTTCTAAGTGTAAGTCTAACCTGGAGATCATTTGCAACTTCATAGGCTTCTTTTATGTTTTCTTCAGTAAACTTATTGAAGTTCCTGCTGACAATGATTAATCTTTTCCTACTGTTTTTCTCTAGTATCTCTAGCTTATCGACCTCTTTAATGATCTCTGAAACCTTAGCCTTAAGTTCATTTAACTCATTTTCAACTTCCCTGCACTCGCTCCTAGCCTTTTCAGAAATCTCAAATATCTCCTTTTTTCCTGATTCAATTGCCTGTATCGTCTTCTCAATTACTTCATTTAAAATCTTCACTTCTACATTTATTGCCATCATAACACCTCATAAGCTTTATTGAGAATTATCAATTATTATACTATTATATCTAATCTTTCCTAAATATTAAATAGGATTATACTTCTAATTTTTTGAAAAAAAAATAAAATGTGAATATTTTTTATTCACATCAGATTGTTGACAAAGTCAACAAGATGACAGGCTTCCCCGAAATCCGAAGTTCGAGGCGTGCTGAAAGTGAGAGGTCGCAGCGTATAAAGAAATACGT
>JANQEZ010000172.1 GCA_028278115.1 Clostridia bacterium | reverse complement strand
CCTTACACTGTTCAGTTTTCAATGTCCAAAGCTAAAACTCTCGTTTCAGCGACAAGATTTATTATAGCAAATCTTTTTTGTCTTGTCAATATCTTTTTTGTATTTTTTTTCGTCACTGCTTTTGGCGACAAGTAACATGATACCACCCTACACCTTGATTGTCAAATGGTATTATTTTCTTTATAGAAATAAAGCTTTAAATATGCCATAAAAAAATTTTTGTTTTATTGCAAAAAATATCAATTTAATATAAATTAGATATTAAATAGTTGTAAAGATTACTTTAAAGCTATTACTTTATTTCTATTAAATCATATTATAAAGTAAAATCTCTATACCCATATTAAGAGGAGTGTTTTAGCGATGTTATCTAAAAAATTAGACAATATAACCCCTTCCTACACTATAGAAATAAGCACAAAGGTGAATGAGTTAAAAAATCAAGGTATTGATATAGTTAACTTAAGTATTGGAGAACCTGATTTCTTCACACCTGTTCCAGCAAAGGATAGAGCTATTGAGGCTATATATGAAAATAAAACTAAATATGATGCTGCCTCAGGTCTAAAGGAGCTTAGAAAAGCTATTCAATATAAGTTAATGAAAGAGAATAATATAAACTATGAGCTGGATGAGATAGTGGTTTCCAGCGGTGCTAAACATTCTATTACAAACACATTAATGGCTCTCATAGATCCAGGAGATGAAGTAATTCTTCCAAAACCTTTCTGGGTAAGCTATTCGGAAATGATTAAAATGGTTGGGGGTACTCCCATATATATTGAAACCTGCAAGGAAAACGACTTTAAACTAACATCTGAGGAGTTAAAAAATGCTATTTCTAATAAAACAAAATTATTATTGATTAACAATCCCTCAAACCCCACTGGTGCTATATACAGCGAAAAAGAACTATTACCTATAGTAAATACATGTTTGGATAATGATATATATATATTATCCGATGAGATTTATGAAAGAATAAGATATACGGATTCCTTCAAGAGTATTTCATCTCTTTCAGAGGATGCAAAGAGAATAACAGTAACCATAAATGGTTTATCTAAGTCTGCTGCCATGACAGGCTGGAGGTTAGGCTATTCAGCTTCTTCAAAGGAAATTGCAAAGGCTATTTCAACCATTCAAGGTCATTTAGTCTCACATCCATCTACCATTTCTCAATGGGCAGCATATGGAGCTCTGACTCTTTGCCAAGACGAAATGAAGGAAATGGTAAATGTCTATGAAAATCGAAGGGATAGAGCAGTTTCTTTACTTTCAAAGGTAGATAATATATCTTTTATAAATCCTCAAGGTGCATTTTATGTATTTATAGATATCTCCGCTTTAAAGGATAAATTTGACTATAGCGACAGCTATTCCGTTGAATTTTGTAAAAGATTTCTAGAGGAGTATAGGGTTGCAATTGTTCCAGGAATCGCTTTTGGAATAGATGACTATGTAAGAATCGTATATTGTGCTGATATCAATGAGGTTGAAGAGGGGATAAAACGGTTGGATAAATTTATACAATCCTTATAAGTTAAAATATTTAGGGAGCTTCGGATGCAAGGTATAAGGCTTTGTTCGTTATTTTATGTAATAAATATAACACTCCATGAACTGAATCATGGGGTGTTAGGCTGTTAAAAAGCGTTCGATCTATTCACTTTCTTCTATAGGTTCAAAATCACTTTCAGTTATAAGCTTCTCTTCTACTTCTTCGTCATCTAGCCTTCCTGCTTTGGCTAAGGATACCACGATTTCATTCATTTCATTAAGCACTGTGATTTCCTTAGCAAACTCGATATCTCCGATCTTTATTGGACTTCCAAAGGCTAGGTCTTTAACACTTATTTCTATGCTTTCTGGCAAGTTCTGAGGTAAACATTCTATACTGGCTTCTCTAAGCTGATGTTGTACCGTGGCATATATATCTTCTACAACTTGTCTATCTACTAAGGTAATGGGGACTGTTGCCTGTACTGGTTTATCAAAGGAAACACTTTGAAAATCAATATGTATTATTTCTTTTCTCACTGGGTCTCTTTGTACTTCTTTTATCATGGAGGTTATAACCCTGCCATCCACTTCTAAATCAACCAATACATTAGTTCCATAATTTCTTAAAATATTATGAAAATCTCTTTTATCAACCTCAATGTTTGTGGGCTGTATTTCATATCCATAAACCACACCTGGTATATGACCTATATTTCTAATTCTATTACTAGCATTTGAACCTAAATTATTTCTATTCATGCTGTTTAAAGATGATTTTAACATTAAAACCCCTCCTAAATTTTATCTTAAGCTTAAAAAACCCACTGATTTCTCTATCGCTATATATATTAGTCATTATTGCCACTCAGCTACGTTTTATACTTAAACAAGATTGTTAATAGATTTTTCCATAAAAAAATAGGTGCTATTACATATTGAGTTTATTTGAGAACTCAAAGGCTATAATCACCTATTATGATTCATTTTAAACTATTAAATTATCCCTTTTACAAATATCAGCATAATAACTCCAGGTATACCCAAAAGTCCAGCTATGAGAGCTGTTATAGGATTTATAACTATGCTAAAGCCTACCATTTGGCCTATAAGATTTACTACTAAAAGTAATATTCCTCCAATTATCCCATTATATATCAACTTGAGTATCCATTTAAACGGAAACAATAATAAGTATCCAATAACATATAACAGTATTAGTCCCAAGGCATATGCAAAGATAACACTGAGCTCTATTCCAATACCCATATTAGACCTCCAATATTTGTAAATATAATTTAAAAGTACAAGCTGCAACCAATTTATAACACTCTCTAACACTATAGTATATAAAGTTTGTCTCCCTTATATTACACTTTTTTATCAATGATATGTCTGTAATAATCTATAAAAGCTATGATAATGTTTCAAGCTTCATGTTTTTAAACATTTTAGTTATTATTTAGTTTATTGCGTAGAAAAAAACAGCTTATCTTTCTTTTCAGATGATAAGCTGTTTAAAACTCTTTTAATACGCATCTCCATTTATTCCCATTTCTCTAGCCAGCCTCAAAAGATATGTATATCTAGTTCTTGCTGCTTCTATTCTAAAGATTGCATGATCAACTAGATCTGGGTCCGTTACATTTTGAAAATAATTTTCTGCATTTTTCCAATCTTCATGGGCTACGCGAATATTTTCAAGTATTTGTTCATTTTCACTTTTTACTTCTCCATACATAAATTTTTCATATATATTATTCAAATTATTTAAAAATTTATTTTCTATCTTTCCCTTTTTCTTTTCTTGTCTAAATCCTTGTGTCATTCCTTCTCCCCCCTAATAATACTTTCTAATAAGTATTGTATCCATTTTTTGGATTTTTATACCTAAGAGAATTCCTGACTATTAAAAAAAAATAATCTTTAGTACTCTTTTGAGGGCTATTCTCTGTTTATCTTTTTAGTTGATATTCCTTGAGTATGAGCTGACTTTCTTCGTTAAAAAAGGTTTTATATCCTAATTGCACAAATAAGATTATTGTTAAAGAAACACTACCAAGTATCCCTAGCATAATTGCAATCTGATATTCGATGGCTGCAATGGGTGATATCCCCGATAATATTTGTCCTGTCATCATCCCCGGTAAAAATACTATACCCATTCCCACCATAGAGTTAATAGTTGGAAGAATGGCAGAATCAAAGGCATTGTCAACAACTTTCTTAGATGCCATCTTCGGAGCAGCTCCAAGCATTAATGCCGATTCGATGATATGTTTTTGGTCATACATACCATCCACTAGCCTAGTTACGCCCAAGGATATTCCCGTCATGGAATTTCCAATTATCATTCCTGCTATAGGAATAAAATATCTTGGATTATACCAAGGAGATATTCTTATTACCACAAGTAAAAAATATAAAAGACTAGCCAAGGTTCCTAATATCATAGATGCGGCAATTATTTTTTTTATTTTTTGAGAAAGCTTTTTCTTTGTTCTTTTATAAATATTATTAATTGCAAATATTTCCATTATAGCAATTATCAAAATTGTAACTAGAGGATTTATATTATCAAATACATAGACAAGTATATAACCTGTTAAAACCAGTTGTAGAGTCATTCTTATAGTTGATATTATTATCTCCTTTTCCCTTGATATACCCCTCACCTTTACTATCAGTAGCACAATTAATACAAATATATATGCAGAGGCTAATTGAAGAATATTGAGATTTACGATATTATTCATCTCTAGCTCCCCCTCCACTAAATATTTTTCCTTCTCTTACTTCAACGATGTTATCTGCAAAATTCTCTGCAATTTTCTTTGAGTGGGTAACCATTATGAGACTTTTATTATTTACTTTAGTATGCTCCACTAATTTTTTTATTATCATTTCTTCAGTTTCTTCATCCAATGAAGACGAAGGCTCATCTAGAAGATATACTTCAGGCTCTAATAGCATAATTCTCCCAAGGGCTAATCTTTGTTTTTCTCCAACAGATAATTTTTCTGCAGCTTCATTCATATCTTTATCTAGCTTTACAGCATCTAATACTTTGGATAATTTATCATCCGATACAAATGGTTTTTGAGAAAACTTCAGTCCAATAAGTAAGTTATCCTTTATACTCCCTTCAAATATTGCAGGGATTTGTGGCAGCATGACAACTTCCCGCCTTAATTCAATTGAGTCAATGCTCATTAAAGGCTTATCATTATAAATGATTTCTCCGCTATCACTGCTAATCAGTTTATTTAAAAGACTTAATAGAGTGGTTTTTCCACTACCACTCTCACCGACAATACAGGTAATTTTATTTTTTGATATTTTAAGATTTTTTATATCTAGAATATCCTTATACTTTACGTCTTTAAGCTTAAACATATAAATCCTCCTCTCTCATATCCAAATCGATATCTTGTTTCGATATCTATTTTCGATAACATTATATCATAATCTTTATTTTTTATAAATAGCTTTAATTAGCATTATTTTTGATAATAAAAAAACATGGTTTTTACGGATATTTTTATCTTTAAAACCATGTTTTAATGAAGTTTTTTAGGATAGTTATTATGCAATTTCCTCACTTAAATTTCACGTCTTCCTTCTAGAGCTTTTGCCAGAGTTACTTCGTCGGCATATTCTAAGTCTCCGCCAACGGGAACCCCGTGAGCTATCCTTGTTACCTTTATACCCATAGGTTTAACAAGCCTAGAAATATACATAGATGTGGCTTCCCCTTCTATGTTTGGATTGGTTGCCAAAATGATTTCATCTACTTCATTGCCTTGAAGTCTCATAAGAAGCTCCCTTATTTTTATGTCCTCAGGGCCTATTCCTTCCATAGGAGATATAGCTCCATGCAAGACATGATAAAGTCCATTATACTCCCTTATTCTCTCTACAGCGGCAATGTCTCTAGGGTCCTCTACTACGCAAATAATTTTTTTATTCCTTTTAGGGTTTGTACATATATTACAAGGATCCATATCGGTTATATTAGAACATACAGAACAATATCTTGTCTTTCTTTTAGCCTCCATTATCGCCTGTGCCAAGTTCATTGCATCGTTTTCTTTGGAATTTAATATGTGAAATGCCAGCCTTTGAGCTGTCTTTCTACCTATACCTGGTAGTTTTGAAAATTCTTCAATGAGTCTTGCAACCGGTAGTACAAAGTTAGCCATATTTTCACCTCCAAAATTATAGGACAAAGGCGTCTGGCGACGCATTTTAGTTCCAAGTTTCAAGTTTCAAGTTACAAGTATTAGGGTCTTTCTAATAAGTTTTAGAAGAAGATAATTTGAATCCAATATTTTACTGGTAATAGTTTCAATCTAACTTCTAATACTTGAGTCTACTTCGTCTTAGATATGCAATTTCTTTAGGAAAATGTTTGAGTTCCTAGATAAGATCAAAAGCGAGTCTATTGACTCGCCTCAGATTGTTGACAAAGTCAACAAGATGACAGGCTGCCCAGAAATCCGAAGTTCGAGGCGTGCTGAAAGTGAGAGGTCGCAGCGTATAAAGAAATACGT
>JANQEZ010000246.1 GCA_028278115.1 Clostridia bacterium | reverse complement strand
GTAGATTATCGGGAAGCATTAGATATTTTTCCCTCTTTACTTCTCTGTCATCTATTATGCTAAATTCGCCTTTTCTATTTTTAGGCAAATTACTTTTTATAGTATATGAGCCTTCTATGCCTCTAAAAAAGCTCCTCCTAAAATACATTTCAAGGTCCTCATTATAGCTTATTCTTCTGCCATTTGCTTCTATCTCAATTGGAAAATATGGTAAAAATACAGTTGATGTTAGTATATTATCGGTATAAATAGTAACCTCTGCCCTTTCTATATCTCCTTCAAAGGTTACACCTTCTACATCAAAGGAAGAATCTCTAGAATTAGTGTTTTCACTGCCATCACTATACCAACTATATCCAGTATATATATTTTTGACTCTACCCCTTAGATATAGAAGGGGCAGGTTGCTGTCAACCCTCATAACCATTATATCTCTTTGAGTAATGGAGCCTCCTAGTCTATCTCCCAAAGGCTGATAGGGTGTGCTTTCAAAGTAGAACCTACTCTGCCTTGCAGTTGTATACTCACTTCTGAGTCCTAGTACCCCGGGAAATACATTATTCATTCTTTCATTTATTTTGGTTAAGGAAATAACGTTGATAACCATATTAGATGTAAGAATTGTTAGAATGACCATAATACTGCCAAAGCCCATAAGTGTCCTATATTTATAATGCTTAAAACTAGAATTTTTTTCGTCGCCTTTAGTAATCCTTTCTAGGTATATTGTAGATATATAGTAAAGGATTAAGGCTGCTCCATATAAATTAAATAAATTTGATACTCCTTCGATATATCTGTACCACTGAAAAATAAAAAGTGCAATGGGAATAGTAAAGTAAATAAATCTCCTCTTTTTTACTATTAAATTGGCATATAAAACTGATATGAGGGAAAATGTCGTTATTAAAAAGAGAATATCAAAGCTTCTTGGTACATCAGTTGTATATCCAAACAGGTATTTAGGATACCATAGTATATATTCTACTATCACAGGTCCATTAATTAGTCTAAAGGTACTTGTCAATGCTTGGAAAACATAGGGTCTATTAAAAAAAGCTATCCTGAGTATTTCCTTGGGTAATAGGGAAAACAGGCAAAAGACGATTATAGACAAAAGCAAGAATCGAATTTTTTTTAGATGTCTATGCTGACAGACTATAAAGTAAATAGTGCTCCATATAAGAAGACTCATTATAAACACTTGTGAAAAAGGAGGTTCAAGGTACATTGCCTTCAACATAAGAAGGTTCATTGAATAAGTCATGAGAAAGCCTAATAATAAACCACTCTTTCTTTGGCCTCTGAGCTCCATGAACGCACCTCCAATACTTTTTTAATATTACTATCTAGTGAGATTCTATAGGTTCTTATGCCTTGTTTCTTTATATATTCTTCCCTCTCCTTCTCTTGTCTTAAGAGGCCTTCATCATCATTTATTAATACTAAAATAGGATTAAACCTCCTATGCTTTAAGCTAATCAAAATTTCAAATACCTTCTCCTTAAGAGAGGTTGTAAGTATTACAAGGGTAGACCCGTATGACAGCTTCCTTGTTTCTGTTATCAAGAACTCATCTATAGGAATCTTTCCCCTTGGAGAAAATCCAATTATTTCACCTAAGAAGCTCTCAAGTCTATTTAAATTTCTTCCTTCAACATATATCTTGTCTAAGGCTGCAATAGAAAGGGATGTATTGAGGTTATTCTTTAGGCAGTACTTAATTACAGAGGCGGCAGTTTCAGCAATTAATTCTTCCACATCTCCATTAGGATCATTTGCAAAGCTGCCTTCATAGGCATCAACAAATATATTTACCTTAGTATTGGCAGATAATTCATACTCTTTAGTATATAGATTATTCTGTTTTGCACTTAGCTTCCAATGTACTTTCTTAACATTATCCCCAGGAGCGTATTCCCTTATATTTTTAATGCTTGTGTAATCCTCATGGGTATTATAGGGTACTCTAAAGCTTCCAAAATACTCTGCAGCAGGTAGTTTCATATTATCGATCTCGTGTATTCTTGGATATACTATTAAATCAATGTCCTTATTAAAAACTATACTGCTTTCAAAAATACCGAGAAAATCTTTTATTTTAATGCTTAGTTCTCCTACTTTATAGTAACCTCTACGCTTACAAATAACTTCTTTTCTTATGCCTATCATCTGAAGGGGCTTAATAAAAACATGTTCTACTGGAAAAGTCATATTCCCAAGTCGTTTTGATATATTACAAACTATTTCAGCGTGGGCTATAGGCATTAGACCAGTATTGTTTAGCTTATATCCCAATTTCAGAGCATCTCCAACCCTCAAGGTTTTATTGCTTACCCAGAAAAAATGAAATAGATTTTTCTTAGCTCTATACAGTGAATAGTAGGAGTAAATTCCTAGTATAAAAAGGGTCATGAATATAAGGTATAAGAATTTACCTCCAGATAATATTCCTAAAGTCAGACTGAAAAAAAGCATCCAGAGAAATCTTTTTCCATTTCTAGTCATGATACTTCACCGCTGGAATTTTAGTTTTATCCAATATCTCCTCAATTATTGACCTACTACTAAATCCCATATATTTGGCCTCTGATTTTAAAATCATCCTATGGGCCAATACATCTGAAGCAATATATCTAACATCTTCCGGGGTAACAAATCCCCTTCCCTTCATAAAGGCTATTGCTTTAGATGTGTTGTAAAGGGCTATAGTTCCCCTTGGACTACATCCAAGGATCACGTTTTTATTTTCTCTGGTACTTCTTACGATTGCTGTAATATATTCTTCTATCTCCTCTTTAACGAAAACCTTTTCCACTTCGTTTCTAAGTCTCAAAATATCTTCTTTGGTCAAGACCACCTTAAGCTCCTCAAGTCTTTTCTTTAGGTTGCCGCTACGTAATATATTTATCTCTTCATCCCTCTTAGGGTATCCAAGGGAAATTTTCATAACAAATCTATCGAGTTGAGCTTCTGGCAAGGGAAAAGTACCCTCATATTCAACTGGGTTCTGAGTTGCTATTACCATAAATGGCTCATCCATCATATAGGTATTTCCATCTACAGTTATCTGATTCTCTTGCATTACCTCTAATAAGCTTGACTGGGTTTTAGGCGATGTTCTATTGATTTCATCTGCTAAAATTATTTGATTATGAATTGGACCTTTATTGAAATGGAAGCTCCCATCATTAGAGTTATATATATTTACTCCTATTATATCCGAAGGTAAAAGGTCTGGAGTAAATTGGATACGGCTAAAGGAGCAATTTAAGGTTTTAGCTAAAGCCCTTGCAATAGTTGTTTTTCCTACACCTGGAACGTCTTCTAGAAGTATATGTCCTCTGCAGAGAAGTGCTGCTATCATTTTTCTTGTGACTTCTTCTTTACCTAAAATTACTTTTCCTATATTTTCTATAACCTTCTCAAGCATATAACCTCTCCTCTTGTTCTGAATTTTAAAAATATTTCTATATTTACATTATTACATATATAAATCTATTTTTCTTTAAATACAATATTAATAATTCGTAATATTACTTCTGTAAATATTTACCTTAGGTTTAAAATTAAATAGCTTCATAATACTCAGCTTTGCTTAAACTTCAATTTCACCTATTATTTTAAAGTTGTTTTTTGTTTTCAGAAGACATCTTTAAGGGAACTGCTACTTTAAAACAGCAGCCTTTATCAATATTATTTTCCACTGATATTTCTCCACCCATAGTTTCCATAATTTTTTTTGCTATATATAATCCAAGACCCACCCCTTTATATTTTTTTGCTGGGCTATCATCAGCTTGATAAAAGGGGTCAAAAACTTTTCTAATCTTACTTGGTTCTATTCCAATGCCTGAGTCCTTTATATGTATCTTGGCATAGTTTTTATCTTTTTTTATTATAATCTCAATATCCTTCTCTTCTGAAAATTTAATAGCATTATCTATAATATTGCCAATTACTTGTCTAAACCTAAACCCATCGGTTATTATAAAGATGTCATCATCAATAATATTTACTCTAATATTTATTTTCTTTTCTTTTATAGACAGCCACCTTTCTTTTATCAAGGTCTTCATAAAATCCATCAAATTTATTTTCTCTAGATTAAGTTTCATTTTTTTAGTTTCTATAATTGATATATCCAGTAAATCCTCTATCAGTTTTTGAAGTCTTTCTGAATTTTTATAAGCTATTTCCAACATTTCTCTTTGCTCACTACTCAGGGGTTCATCTTTATCTTCAAGTATATATTCTAAATAAGTCATAGTAATATTCAACGGAGTTTTGAGCTCATGGCTTACATTTGATACAAGGTTATTCTTTGCTTTATTTGCCATCTTAAGCTCATGATTTCTCTTATATAGCTTACTTAGGGTAGCTTTATGCTGCTCCGATAACATTTTTAACTTTTTATTTTTGTCTTCCAATTTCTGCCTTTCTGTCAAAATCTCTCTTTGCTT
>JANQEZ010000241.1 GCA_028278115.1 Clostridia bacterium | reverse complement strand
ATGGAAGGTGGTTTTGGTCCAAATATTGTATTTACCCTACCGGGAAATATACATATTACTGAAACAGTAACAGTTACATGGTTTATAATGGCAGTGCTTGCCATATTCTCATACTTTGCTACAAGGAACTTCGATAAAGTTCCAAAAAAGTTTCAGAATGTGATAGAACTTTTGGTAGAGTCTATCTACAATTTAACTGCTCAAACTATGGGGAAAGATAAACTACGTTTTGCGCCATATATGGGGACTATAATTATATTTATCGCAATATCCAATTTATCTGGTCTGCTTGGTCTGCGTCCACCCACAGCCGATGTAAACACAACATTAGCATTGGCGATTATAACCTTTGTCATGGTTCATTATAATTCTATCAAGTCCAATGGGCTGGGAACATATCTGAAGGGATATTTAGAACCTTTGCCAGCACTATTACCGCTGAATATTATCGGGGAGCTAGCAAACCCCATATCACTAAGTTTCCGTTTATTTGGAAATATAGTAGGTGGTTTGATTATCATGAATCTGGTATATGGTGCCCTTGCATCCCTCAGTGGAAGCTTAGGACTATCTATACCTATATTCCAGGCAGGTATTCCAGCAGTACTACATATTTACTTCGATTTATTTGCAGGATTATTACAATCATTTATATTTACAATGCTGACTATGGTATTTATAGCAATGGCTATGGATTAGCATTAGGTGGATTTTGACAATTTAATACAGTTAATCGTTAAGGAGGAGATTAGGTTGACACCTAATAATTTTATTGAAACGTTCCTTTACTGGTTGGCAAGTTTTGATAGGAGGGCCTTGATTCTTGCAGCATCGGCAATTGGAGCAGGTCTTGCTATGATAGCGGGGATTGGACCAGGCGTTGGTCAAGGATATGCAGCGGGAAAGGGAGCTGAAGCAGTAGGTATAAATCCTAAAAGCAGCAAACAAACTACTATGGTTATGCTTTTAGGAGCGGCTGTGGCAGAGACTTCCGGAATCTTGGCACTAGTTGTTGCCCTTATACTTTTATATGGTAATCCCATAGTAAATTTAGAGGGTGCATCAATTGTGCTTGCTGCGTCAGCCATAGGTGCAGGGTTTTCAATGATTGCTGGTATAGGACCTGGTATAGGTCAGGGATATGCAGCAGGAAAAGGTACTGAAGCTGTAGGGAGACGACCTAAGCTTCAATCAGCTGTAGTAAGAACTATGTTTCTAGGTCAGGCTGTTGCCCAAACAACCGGTATATATGCTCTAATAGTTGCTTTAGTATTAATGTTTGCAAATCCTCTTATCAGGCTGTTATAACATTAAAGGATTTAGCACTACATAAGCAAAGGCAGTTATTAGGATTACATACTTAAACAAATATTAATTTTACTTATGCAAAAAACTCATTTGTAAAAAATAAGGAGGAATATAATAATGGAACCAATTACAGGTAGAGCTTTAATATTAGCGTGTTCAGCAATAGGTGCAGGTTTAGCAATGATCGCAGGTATCGGACCTGGTATCGGTCAGGGTTACGCAGCTGGTAAAGGTGCAGAGGGTGTTGGAAGACAGCCTGAGGCTCAAGGTGATATAGTTAGAACTATGCTTCTTGGAGCAGCGGTAGCAGAGACAACAGGTATTTACGGATTAATCGTAGCATTAATTTTATTATTTGCAAATCCATTATTAGGTTTATTATAGGGTTAGTTGGAGATGGAAGCTCCCATCTCCTATTTTCAGACAGCATAATTCCTAATCGGTTTGTATAAGGAGGTAACCAGATGCTTAAGGCTGGACTAGTCCAACCAAGTTGGACATTCGTTTTTCAGATTATCAACACTTTTATTCTATTCATCATACTCAAAAATCTTTTATTTAAGCCAGTTACTGAGTTTATGGAGCAAAGAAAAGCCGAAATACAAGGCTCCATGAATGAGGCAGAGCAGAAAAATAAAGAAGCAGATATATTTAAAGAGGAGTATATAGGAAAACTAGAAGCTTCTGAAGAAGAAGGAAGACAGATAATAAGAGATGCCGCTAAAAAGGCTGAAGTAAGAGCGGAAGAAATAGTAAAGGCAGCTGAAAAAGAAGCTGTTGAAATCAAAGAAAGAGCAGATGTTGAAATAAAGAGAGAAAGAGTAAAGGCTATCAATTCACTTAAGGACGACATAGCTTCACTCGCCATGCTTGCAGCTTCTAAGGTCGTAGAAGAAGACCTCAATGAGAATAAACATAATGCCCTAGTAAAGAAGTTTATAGATGAGGTAGGGGAAACGACATGGCAAAATTAGTATCGAGAACTTACTCGGAAGCTTTATTTGAGGTGGCGTTAGAAGAAGGCAAGATGGATTTGTTTTTAGACGAGCTCAGTTTTGTTACAGAAACCTTTAAAGTTCACCCAGAGTTCTTTGAACTCTTTAAAACTCCTCTCGTTAGGGTGGATGAGAAGAAGAAGGTAATTGAAGAAGTATTCAGTGGAAGGCTGAGCAAGGAATTAAATAATTTCTTGAAAATAATAATTGATAAGAGAAGAGGCTCTTTTATTCAGCAAATAAAAGAGGAATATGAAAGTATAGTAAACAAGCATAAAGGAATAGTTAAGGCAGTGGCTATAACGGCAGTTCCTTTAAGCGACGAAGAAAAGACAAAACTTAAAGACAAGTTATCTACTCTGACTGGTAAAGTTGTTAAACTCGCAAACAAGACGGATAAAGATGTCATAGGCGGAGTTTTAGTGAAGATAGGTGACAAGGTCATAGATGGAACGATAAAAGGTAAACTTGAAGAAATGACGGAAAGTTTATCACAAATCATAGTGTAAGCGATAGGGGTGATTAGACCATGAATCTTAGACCTGAAGAAATAAGTTCCGTTATTAAGGAACAGATTAAGAGATATGAAAGTAAGCTGGAAGCCAAGGATGTAGGCACAATAATTCAGGTTGGTGACGGTATTGCAAGAATCCATGGGCTTGAAAAGTGTATGGCTGGAGAACTTTTAGAGTTTCCAGATGATGTCTATGGAATGGTACTTAACCTAGAGGAAGATAATGTTGGAGCTGTTTTACTTGGTTCCGATGAGAACATTAAAGAAGGCGATACAGTAAAACGTACAGAAAGAATCGTTGAGGTTCCAGTTGGAGAGGCCATGATAGGAAGAGTAGTTAATGCACTTGGTCAGCCTATTGATGGTAAGGGTCCCATTAAAACCGATAAATTTAGACCAATAGAGGCAAATGCACCTGGGGTTATCGCAAGAAAATCAGTTCATGAGCCGCTACAGACGGGGATTAAGGCAATCGACTCGATGATACCTATAGGTAGAGGTCAGAGAGAGCTTATTATAGGCGATAGGCAAACAGGTAAAACTGCTGTATGTATAGACACCATTATAAATCAGAAAAATGAAGACGTTATTTGTATATATGTAGCTATAGGACAAAAGAAATCTACTGTGGTACAGCTTGTTAAAACATTGGAAGAGCATGGTGCAATGGATTATACTATGGTTGTTTCGGCTTCGGCAAGTGAAGCTGCTCCACTTCAATACATAGCTCCTTTTGCTGGTTGTGCAATGGGTGAAGAATTTATGTATCAAGGTAAACATGTACTAATAATGTATGATGATTTATCTAAGCATGCAGTTGCATATCGTGCTATGTCACTCTTGCTTCGTCGTCCACCGGGACGTGAGGCTTATCCTGGTGATGTATTCTACCTTCACAGCAGACTACTTGAGAGGGCTGCTAAGCTTAACGATGATCTTGGCGGAGGGTCATTAACAGCACTTCCCCTTATAGAAACACAAGCCGGCGACGTTTCAGCATATATTCCTACAAACGTTATATCCATCACCGATGGACAGATATATCTTGAGGTAGAGCTGTTCAACGCAGGACAAAGACCAGCGGTTAATGCAGGTATCTCAGTATCCCGTGTTGGTGGAGACGCTCAAATAAAAGCAATGAAAAAGGTTGCAGGTAAAATAAAGCTTGAACTTGCCCAATATAGAGAATTAGCTGCCTTTGCCCAGTTTGGTTCTGAACTTGATAAGGATACAAAGGACAGATTAGACCAAGGACAGAGACTGATGGAGATATTAAAGCAGCCTCAATATAAACCTATTAGTGTAGAAAATCAGGTTATGATTATTTTTGCAGCTGTTAATAAATACCTTAAGGAAATAGAGGTAAAGGCCCTTGGCCGCTA
Source organism: Clostridia bacterium (assembly GCA_028278115.1). Lineage (GTDB taxonomy): Bacteria > Bacillota > Clostridia > Peptostreptococcales > Caminicellaceae > JANQEZ01. Next base: position 30,868 of record JANQEZ010000241.1, on the reverse strand, counting down.
CGAAGCAGAGTTCATAGAATTTATGACAAATAACCATCCAGAAGTCGGTGCTGATATAAGAGAAACTGGCAAACTGGAAGAAGAAACAGAAAACAAGCTTAAGCCAGCACTAGAAGAATTCAATAAGCTGTTCAAAGAAAGAGAAAAAGAAAGAGAATAATAATTTTATTATACTAAGAGTTATAGAGAATGTCTCTAAACCTTAGAACTTTCAACTTAGAACTTTGAACTCCAAAATGCCCCAGGCATTTTGAAAACCATTGCCCCAGGAGGTGAAGGTAGATGGCAGGAGTAGGAATGCGCGATATAAAGCGTAAGATAAAAAGTGTAAACAGTACTAAACAGATAACTAAGGCGATGAAGCTTGTATCCACTGCGAAGCTCAAGAGAAGTAGAGATAGGCTTGAAAAAGTTCAGCCCTATTTTGAAACTGTAAATGATACCGTACAGGATATACTTAAAGGTGCTGACAATATTGAACATAAATATATCAGCGAGCGTGATATTAAGAAAAGTCTTTATATAGTAATTACTGCTGATAGAGGTCTATGTGGTGGCTATAATATAAATGCCATTAAAAAGGCTTTAGAAGACGTAAAAGACAAAGAAAAGGCCTGCTTCATAGTTATTGGTCAAAAAGCCAATGGATACTATAGTAAGAGGGAATACGAAATAGTTGGTAACTATCTAGGTATATCTGAAAAACCTGAATATAGAAATGCAAAAGAGATAGGTGCATTAGCCTTAAAGCTGTATAAAGACGAAAAGATAGATGAGATTAAGCTTGTATATACCAGATTTGCAAGCACTATATCTCAAGTGCCAGAAATGATTAAGCTTTTACCTGCTTCCAAGCAGAAAGATGAAAAACCAGAGGAAGATGAATTTAAATATGTATCTTATGAGCCTTCACCAGGTGTAGTATTAGACTATTTAATTCCTAAGTATATAGAAAGCACAATATTTGGAGCTTTAGTTGAATCGGCTGCCAGCGAACAGGCTGCAAGAAGAATAGCTATGGAAAATGCAACCGATAATGCTCAGGAAATGATCGAAAACCTAACATTATCATTCAACCAAGCTCGTCAAGCAGCAATCACCCAAGAAATTTCAGAAATCGTTGGTGGTGCAGAAGCGTTGAAATAGGAGATTTCGGTTTACGTTTCACGCTTAACGGATTACGCCTTAGGGTTGTTCTTAGAGATTTTTAAAATGCTAAAAGAGAATGACCAGAAGCATTTCCGTAAAGCGAATAGCGAATAGCGAGTAGCGACAAGCCACTGGCTGATACGAAAGGATGTGAAATCAGTATGGCCCAAAACATTGGAAAGGTAGTTCAGATTATAGGACCTGTAGTAGACATTAGATTTGAAGATGAAAATCTGCCTGAAATTTTGAATGCCATAGAGATTAGTTATAGCGATAAGAAGCTTATTGTTGAGGTTGCTCAGCATATAGGTGATAATATAGTAAGATGTATTGCAATGTCATCTACCGATGGACTTGTAAGAGGTGTAGAAGCTGTAAATACAGGTGCTCCAATATCGACTCCAGTAGGAAAACCAACGCTAGGTCGGATATTCAACGTACTTGGAGAGGTTATTGACGAAAAGGAGATTGCTAAGAATGTAGAAAAGTGGCCTATCCATAGACCAGCTCCTGAATTTGAAGAGCAAGAAACTTCTACTGAGATTCTTGAAACTGGTATAAAGGTAGTTGACCTTATAGCTCCCTATGCCAAGGGAGGTAAGATAGGTCTGTTTGGTGGAGCCGGTGTTGGTAAGACGGTTATTATTCAGGAGCTTATCAATAACATCGCAAAGGAACACGGTGGATTATCAGTATTTGCTGGTGTTGGAGAAAGAACAAGGGAAGGTAATGACCTTTACCATGAAATGATAGAATCAGGAGTTATAGAAAAAACTGCAATGGTATTTGGACAGATGAATGAGCCGCCAGGAGCAAGGATGCGTGTTGCCCTTACTGGACTTACTATGGCTGAATACTTTAGAGATACAGAAGGTAGAGACGTTCTACTTTTCGTTGATAATATATTTAGATTCACACAAGCAGGCTCAGAGGTTTCAGCACTCCTTGGTCGTATGCCTAGTGCTGTTGGTTATCAGCCTACACTTGCAACTGATATGGGTGCTCTTCAAGAAAGGATTACATCTACTAAGAAGGGTTCTATCACATCAGTTCAAGCGGTATATGTACCTGCCGATGACTTAACTGACCCTGCTCCAGCGACGACATTTACCCACCTAGATGCACAGACGGTTTTATCAAGGGAAATATCTAACCTTGGTATATATCCGGCCGTTGACCCTCTAGACTCTAACTCAAGGATATTAACACCAGACATAGTTGGAGAAGAGCATTATAGAGTATCCCGTGGAGTCCAAGAAATACTTCAAAGATATAAAGAACTACAGGATATAATTGCAATACTAGGTATGGATGAATTATCCGATGAAGATAAACTGGTTGTTTCTAGAGCAAGAAAGATTCAAAGATTCTTGTCACAACCATTCCACGTTGCTGAGCAGTTTACTGGATTCCCAGGAACATACGTGCCAATCAAAGAAACCATAAGAGGCTTCGATGAAATCCTGCAAGGTAAGCACGATGACCTTCCAGAATCAGCCTTCCTATACGTAGGTTCAATTGACGAAGCAGTGGAAAAAGCAAAGAAAAACGGGTAAAGCGGTAACGGGTAAGGCGGTAACGGGTAAAGATTAATATACCCAAAACGTATACTCAAACCCTGTAACCCGTCACCTGTAACCTATCACCGGTTTTATTGGAGGTGAACAAATGGCATCGACTTTCCACCTTGAAATAGTTACTCCTGATAGAAAGTTTTATGAGGATGAGGTTAACATGGCTATTGTTAGAACTACCGAAGGTGATGTTGGAATTCTAAGAGACCATGTACCTACAGTATCACCTCTATCCATAGGAGTAATTAAAATAAAAAAAGATAATAAAATTCTAACGGCAACATGTGCCGGAGGCTTTGTAAGCATAGACGAAGATAAAGCCATCATCATCACAGACGCAGCAGAATGGCCTGAGGAAATAGACATCCAAAGAGCAGAAGCTGCCATGAAAAGGGCAGAAGAAAGAATAAACGAAAAGTCTTCAGACTCAGATGTATTCAGAGCCCAAATGGCTCTGAACAAAGCCATAAACAGACTAAGAGTATCAAAAGGAGAGTAGCAAAAATCCCGAAACAGTTGTTTCGGGATTTTTAATTAAGAATGAAGAGTTAAGAATTAATAATTGCTTGGGTAGGCATCTGTAGAATAAACCTTGAAACTCATACATCTCCTATTAACCCATATCACACGATCTAAAAATCTTTTCCATTAGCTATTAGCCACCTATAGACCCAACAGACCTCCCAAATGCATAGATAACCTTCAAGTATCAGCAATTCCTTAAAAGCGATGGCCCAAACCTCTTTTCCGTAACCCGTAACCCGATACCCGTAACCTGCCACCACTTCCAAAACCAACTCCACAATCATCTCTAGCATCAATCCAACAGCCATTAACAAGCAAAAAAAAACAATTCAAAAAAATTTTTTAATCCATGTATATAAATAAAATAATATGCCCATACTTTTAATGAAAGAGGATAGAGTGAGGCACGAAATATGATTTTAAGTCCCCCTTTGCATATTTTGTAGCTGTATCTCTTCCTTTTATCATTTAAAATACTAGGGTTCGTTTTTAGCTATTATGAACTTTTCTTTTTGACTCACTTATTATAACTAATAAGTTATGACCCTAGTTCGAGTAGCGAATAGCGAAAACCGAGAAGCGAATGAGGTGAAAAGAAATGAAAAAGCAATTATTAACGTATATTTTTATTTTTTTACTAAGTATAACTATAGTATTTGGAAATTCCACAGAAACTATGAATCCAGCAATTGTTGTAGGGGAAGCACTAAAGGAAGTAGAAGCTGAGTTTGATCACGTAAATATTAATAGTTATGTAATCCTTGATAAACAATTCTTAACTATTGACAATTCTATTGAAATATGTAATGATATTTCAGAAAAGCTCAATATGAAGGAAACTATAACCAGCAAAGAAGAAAGTGAAGATTTGAGCTTAATCGCTGTAACTGGAACTCTCCAAGAGGGAATACATGGGACTATTATCATACAAGGTACTAGGCATGGAGACTTTGTAGAGAGTAGTATAGTTATAGACATAATTAGTACCAAAGAAGAATATGATATTGCAGGATTATGTGATAAAATAAGAGGTATACTTAATAACTATGGAAATACTAAGTTAACTATTAACTTAGCAGGGTATTACGATGGTTTACTAGAAAATAAAGAGTTAAAAGAAAAAATTAATAGAGCATTTGAAAAAGTAGGGGCAGCAAAAGTAGAAGGTATAGAAGAAGGACTTATCAGTATAACGGGATATACACCAAAGATTGAAGAAACCATTAAATACTGTGGAAAAACAGTAAATATTAACATGGCAGCTAGGTTTAACAGCTATGAAGATAAAACCTATATATGGATAGGAACACCTCTGATTGTATTAGAATATTAGTTAGAGGAAGATAGAAAAATCGTTACATACTTACAGGTCATTTCTAATATGCTCGTTATACGTTACAAGCTATATGGTCATGTCTTGTAAGGTCCGTTACAAAGGATATGAAAGACTTGCAAAGACGTTCTTACATTATGTAACGCTGTAACCATCCAAAGAGGTAAACCTTAAAGATTGCAACTGACTAATATAGAATCTTAATAGAATGTAACGACTTCTATAGATGTGTGATTTAGAAGTTTTACATTTGATGTTTTGCTGTGAGCCATTAGCTATTAGCCAAATTAAGCATTGTAGTTTTGCTTAAGAAATATTTCTAAAAAAGGTTAAGTTTTAGAGTCATACATCTATATAAAGTTATACCCATATGATATTTTGTAATTTCTACCAATAGGTGTTTTTTTAGAAAACCAAGCAGGAATGGCAAAAAAAAAGTAGAATAATTAAGGTGGAGAATTTTTAAGTTATAATTGAAAATATTTATGGTAAACTTAATTAACATATTAGGAAAAAAGCATTTGTTAACAAGTTTAGTTTATAATGTATAAAAATAATAAATCAATGACCTCATAAAAGCGACTGTGGTCGTCATAAAAATAACAAATTAGATAAAAGGAGGACCAGCATTGTCAAAGATTATAGTACGAAAAAGCGGCCCACTAAAAGGAACAGTGAAAATAAGCGGTGCAAAAAATTCTGTATTACCAATAATGGCTGCGTCTTTATTAGCCCAGGATAAAGTTATATTAGAAGATATACCGACTTTAAGAGATGTTGAAGTAATGAGTGAACTACTTACTACCATTGGAGCAGGTATAAAGAGAAATTCAAATGGGATTATAGAGATAAATTCAGCCAATATAGATAATTGTGAGGCTCCATATGATTTAATAAGAAAAATGAGGGCATCATTTTTGGTAATAGGTCCTTTACTAGCAAGAATGGGAAGAGCTAGAGTATCACTACCGGGCGGCTGTGCAATAGGAGCTAGACCTATTGACTTGCATCTAAAGGGACTGAGTGCCCTGGGAGCCAAAATTGATTTAGGGCATGGATACGTTGAAGCACAAGCAGATAAGCTGGTTGGAGATAAAATATACCTTGACTTTCCAAGCGTAGGGGCCACTGAAAACATAATGATGGCAGCTACAATGGCCGAAGGTCAAACAATAATACAAAATGCAGCAGAAGAGCCTGAAATAGTTGATGTAGCCAACTTCTTAAATAGCATGGGAGCCAACATCAAGGGTGCAGGAACCGACACCATAAAAATACAAGGTGTTGAAGCACTTGGAGGAACTAGACATACAGTTATTCCCGACAGAATTGAAGCTGGTACATATATGGTAGCTGCGGCTATAACTGGTGGAGACGTAACAATCAAAAATGCACTGCCGGATCATTTAAAGCCCATGATAGCAAAGCTTAAGGAATGTGGAGTAGATGTTTATGAAAACGGAGATCAATTAAGAGTACATGCGCCAAATGGAGTTAGTGCAGTTGATTTAAAAACACTACCTTATCCCGGATTCCCTACAGATATGCAATCGCAGTTCATGACTCTTCTAAGTGTTGCTAAAGGTACAAGTGTAATCATTGAAACCGTATTTGAAAATAGATTTATGCATGTAAGTGAACTGGTTAGAATGGGAGCAAATATCAAAATAGAAGGTCACAGTGCAGTAGTTCAAGGTGTTAATATCCTTGAAGGAGCACAGGTTAGAGCCACCGACCTTAGAGCAGGAGCAGCCCTCATACTAGCGGGATTAGTTGCAGATGGAACAACAGAAATAGGAAACACCTATCATATTGATAGAGGATACGTAGAAATAGAAAACAAACTGAGAAGCTTAGGTGCAAATATAGAAAGAATGGAATAATATTTTTCTACTCTTTTAAAAATATCATACACAAAGTGTCAAAATTCTTTTATTGGATTTTGACACTTTTTTATTATTTAAGATATCATACACACATTTCCCAGGAAATACGACAAAAGAATATACTATCCAATTCACAAATTTCGACCCAGAAAAAAGATGGTTTATTTAAGCTTAGAGTTCAGAAATTAAAGGCATAAACTTTTTTGTTGCAAACTATAATCTGTCATTTTTTCAAAACCCAAAAGCTCTTAAGTATTTTTGCCTTACCCAAAATAATTTCTTGAAAAATTTTTCCGCCAGCTATAATTTGCTTACCCTAAATACTTACTCTATATGAAGTAACGTTGTAACGCTGCAACCGACCAAAAAGAATTGCCCTAAAGAATGTAACTATCCTTCCCAAAAGCCTTCCCCAAATTTCTTTGCTATCAGCCATATGTCAGCTCTCTCAAAGTCCTACTCTAACCCATCCTCTCGTCACCCGTCACCCGATACCTTTCTCCTAAAATTCTTCGCCATTAGCTGTAAGCTGTCAGCAGTCCGCCTATGTCCTCAAAGCTATACCCTATCCCGAATAGCGAACAGCGTAAACCATAAAGCGGAATTTTTATCATATTTCCCCTCATTAAAACATAAAATGTAAGGAGCTCTATATGGACAAGGGGGACAAAAAATGAAGAGTGTTCTAGCTGTGATAATTGCAATAGTTCTTATGACGATAATACTGCCAATGCTGCTGATATTTAGCTGTGATATAGCTCAGCCAAGTATAGAAATCAAAGAACCACAAGTGTCTAATGAAGTATTTATAAGAGTATATCGAAAAAATTCCCAAAGAGTTGAAGAAATAGCTCTAGAAGAATACGTAAAGGGAGTTGTAGCCAGTGAGATGCCGGCTTCCTTTGAATATGATGCATTAAAAGCCCAGGCCATAGCTGCCAGAACTAAAGCTATATTTCAAAAAATCAAGTATGGAGACGCTGGAAAACCTGCCCACCCTGGAGCAGAGGTCTGTGACGGTGTACACTGTCAGGTATACAAGAGTAAAGAACAGCTTAAGACACTGCACTCTGAAGCTTGGATGAGGGACTTTTGGCCAAAGATTGAAAATGTTGTAGAGGAAACTAAAGGATTAGTCTTAACCTATGAAGGCAAGGTCATTGACCCATTATACCACTCAACTAGTGGAGGAAGAACCGAAAACTCTGAAGATGTATTTACATCAATGGCTCCCTATCTAAGGAGCGTAGACAGTCCCTATGAACAAGAGTCAAAGCATTTGGAAGATCAAGTAGTGATATCAACTAATGAATTTATCACCAAAGTAAATAACTCCTATAAAAAATCTGGATTAACAGCAAATAATATTAAAGATTCCCTAGAAATACTGCAAAGAAGCGAAGGTGGTAAAATAACAAAAATGAAGGTAGGAGATGAAGTTTTAACAGGAAGAAATATACGAGAGCTTTTGGGATTAAAATCAGCAAACTTCAAAATAACAATATCCGGCGACAGCATGACCTTTACAACAAGAGGAAACGGTCATGGAGTAGGAATGAGCCAATACGGAGCCAACGGCATGGCTAGAAATGGATATAACTTTGAAGATATACTAAAACATTATTATCGTGGTGTAGATTTAGAAGAATACAGATAGAAACCGTTACAAGATAAAGGCTCATTCTTTGGCGCCGGGTACAAGGTCGCATTCTTTTAAGTCAAGTCTTAAAAGTCCGTTACAGTAACAAAAAAATAAAGACAGATTCTTCTGTCATACTTTTACTTGAAGTCACCTACTATTATCGTAAAGTAGAATAAAAGACCCTAAAGAAAATGTGACACGGGGACTGACCCAACTGACACACACGCTCCTTTGTGTGTCTGGGGGTCTGTCCCCGTGTCATATTTTCCAAACCCTAATAAACAAAGCATCAAAAAGAAATGATTGTAACCTACAGGCATATCTTTAAAAATCTTTTAAAGAATTTATAACGGACCATTAAGGATATGACAGCATAGATTGTAACGCGTAACAGACCTATTAGAATCGACCCAACAGAAAGTAACCGTCTCTTAAGCATTGACCCAACAGAATGCAACGCTCCCTTAAGCTGCGACCCTAGAGTCTATAACCGCATTTTTATTAAAACAAATGTATCGTCCACCAATATTTTGGTAATAATACAAAATGGAGGTGGACTTTATGAATCTAAAAAAATTCTTTAAAAGGAATAATGAAGATAAAAGTGGAATTGAAAAAAAAGGTATAGGCAAACTACTGGATAAAGAAGGCTTTTACATTATCATGTTTCTATGTGTTTGCATAGTTGGAGTTACTGCAGTTTGGGTAGCTAGATCAAATATAGACAGAATAGCAGAAGAAGACATACATAATAACAACGAGATAAACCTATCGGATTCTGAACTTATAGACATAGCGGAAAATGAAATAGAAAATCAGCCTAAGGAAATTATAATTATAGACCAAGATGATTCTGTAATAAACGAAACAGAAGGACTGAGCTTGGCAAATGAAAATTACGACGAAAGCTCTACTGACCAAGCCCGGGAACAAAACGAAGGGGTTGAAAGCAAAAAAGGCAAAACACTTGTTGAAAAACCAAAACCACAAGTAACCACAAAACCCGAAAACTCAACTGCACAGGCATCAGGAGAAGCTGAAGCAGTGGAAGTTTCCATTGAACCAACAACAGCAATGATATGGCCTACACAAGGCGAAATTGGAATGGGCTATGCAGTTGAAACCTTGACCTACTCAAAAACCTTAGAGCATTATACAACACATCATGGAATAGATATAATAGCTGAGAAGAATACACCAGTAAAAGCGGCTTTAGTAGGAGAAGTAATTGAGATTTTAACGGACTCAAGACTTGGAATTACAATATCCATCAAACATGATGACGGATTAGTAACGAGATACAGTAACCTATCCACAGATGCAATGGTGAACATAGGTGACAAAGTAACACAGGGACAAACAATAAGTGGAGTAGGAACATCCTCAATATTTGAATCTGCAGAAGAACCACATCTACACTTTGAAGTACTAATAAATGGAGAAAGCGTTAACCCAATGGAATACTTATCTCAGGAACCGTAAAAATATGATATATGAAAGAATAGAGAACATTGAAAACTCATAAGTTTTCGTTCTATATAGTCATTTCACTGCATAAGATGTAACAAACCATTTTTTAAAGGGGGTACATCAGTGAAGGACTATATAGAGGAAAGGGCTGTTGAAATAGCTGAGCATATTATCAGCAAACAAACTACAGTTAGACAGACAGCTAAGGTCTTTGGAGTAAGCAAAAGTACAGTACACAAGGATGTCACAGAACGACTCCCCAAGATAAACCCTCTTTTAGCTATTAAGGTAAAAAGAATACTTGAGAAAAACAAGGCTGAGAGACATATCAGAGGCGGCAAAGCAACAAAAATGAAATACAGTGGAATAGCAAAATAAAACAAATCAACAATAAGACAAGAGCAGGGCTAACCCCCTGTTTTATTATTTTTTGACATAAAACAATACCCACAAAAACCAGCGTGGCAAGGGAACTGACCCATCTGACACACAATCTTCTAAATGTGTCCGGGGGTCTATCCCCTTGTCACAGGACCTAAATAAAGGCACAAGGAGAAATCTCTATATCCAAGACCACCGCTTTTTTTCTTAAAAGAACTACCCCAATCCCAGAACTTAGTAGCTAGAACCTATTTAACCCTAGCACCCAGTACCTATTCCTTCCCCCATTTTTCCTATTGCACCCACCCATCACAATATGCTATAAATGGATATATAATACAAAAACCTGTTAGAAATTTTTAACAGTAAAATAAGTCAATAATAGTAAAAAAATTTAGAGGAATTTGACGAAAAATATAGAATGATATTCCTAGATGAAAAAAGCAACATATATTAAAAAATTTAAAATAACTGTAATTATTATAATTAAAAGCTTAAGATTTTGGTGTGAAAGCTATATTATAAGATTGTGTAGGACAGCTCCCTTATAATTTGCCTTAGAGGATGACGTTATTTCACACATCCCACTAAGCAAATAGCCTTAGGACAATTGTTTTAAATTATCAATCTATTGGACAAGGATACAAAATCCTATAGATTTTATTTCAATAAACCAAAAACAGCAGATACATAAGAATGAAAGGTGTGAGATGATGTTTGGAACTGAAATAGGCATTGATCTAGGAACGGCCAGCGTATTAGTCTATATTAAAGGTAAAGGTATAGTTCTTCAAGAACCTTCAGTTGTAGCTATAGATAGAAATACTGATGATATACTTGCAGTTGGTTCTGATGCAAGGAAGATGTTAGGAAGAACACCTGGAAACATCGTAGCCATTAGACCCCTTAAAGATGGAGTCATTTCCGACTATGAGGTCACTGAAAGAATGCTTAGGTATTTTATTCAGAAAACCTGTGGAAGAAGATTTTTCATCAAGCCTAAAATTATAGTTTGTGTTCCCAGTGGAGTAACAGAAGTTGAAAAAAGAGCGGTTATTGATGCTACCACAGAAGCAGGAGGCGGAAAAACCTATCTTATTGAAGAACCAATAGCGGCAGCCGTTGGAGCAGGACTTGATATAACCAAACCCGACGGTAATATGGTACTCGATATAGGAGGAGGAACTGCTGATATAGCCGTAATATCCTTGGGTGGAATAGTAGTAAGCGAGTCAATTAAAGTAGCGGGAGATAAATTTGACGAGGCCATTATCAAATATATGAGAAAAACTAAGAATATACTCATAGGAGAAAGAACCGCCGAGGAGCTGAAGATAAATATTGGATCAGCATATCAAAAAGTTGCATCAGTAAAAATGGATTGTAGAGGAAGAGACTTAATAACAGGACTTCCAAGAACCATAACAGTTACCATAGAAGACATGCTAGAGGCATTACACGAACCAGTAAGCTCAGTAGCCGATGCAGTTCACTCAGTCCTTGAAAGAACGCCACCAGAATTAGCAGCGGATATCAGTACAAGGGGCATAGTTATGACTGGCGGAGGAGCCCTGCTAAATGGGCTTAACAAACTCATCGAACACAGAACAGGAATACCAACATATATAGCAGAAAACCCAGTATCCTGCGTAGCAGCCGGCACAGGAATGTCACTAAACCACCTAGACGTCTTAGAAAAAAGCATGATGACGAACAGAAGAAATAAAAGAACAAGAAGATAAATATTAAAGCCGCTAATCCAATGGGTTGGGGGCTTTTTAGGTGTTGAGCGCTAGGTGCTAGGCACTAGGGTTGGGGTCATAACTTAAAAGAAAGATACAGAGAACTAGGGTCTAAAGCTTCTTTAATAATCTTTGCCATCAGCCACTAGCTCTTTCTACCCTCCAGCTTTGACCCAAACCCTAACACCCATCACCTAGCGCCCAGTACCCATCACTTAACTCCCGTAAATCAATAATCGAAAAAAACTTTAAAGAACTCCCTCAGCCTAGCCGATAAATTACTAGAGAAACTATGTTTATATAAAACGTAACTGACACAATAGAATGACCCTAAAGAATGTAACGACGTAACGGACTTTAAAGAATGACTTGATAGTCTGAAATGTCTTTTGCCTTGAAGATACGACCCCAAAACCCAGCGCCTAGTGCCGACTAAAATCACTCTTGGGAGGTTAATTTATGTTTCGTGGACTATACACTGCAACATCATCACTTTTAACAAATAATAAAAAAATAGACGTTGTAAGTAATAACATATCAAATATAAATACAACAGGATTTAAAAAAGACCTAGTAGTTGTAGAATCCTTTGAGGATGCACTTATCAATAAAATGAATGGTTCAATGGATCATCAAAGATTACAAAGAGCTGGAAATGTAGAAGTAACAGAAGGTCAAGGATATTATGAAATAGCATCAAATACTGGATACATAAGAGTGAAAACCCACACAGGAATAAGCTTTCATGACAAAGCAAAGTTCACAGTAGGTGAAGACGGATTTCTACGAACCTTCTACAAAGATCAAAATGGTGAAATAGACAGCTCAAATGGATATGAAATCTTAGGCAATAAAGGAAGCATCTATGTGGGCGATGGAGAGCTTGAAATAAATAAAAACGGAGAAGTTTATGTTGACGGTGAACTAGTAGACAGCCTAATAAACTCTACACATCCATCGGTAATAGGAACTATGAACTCCGGTGTCAAGCTTGAAAGAATAGAAACAGACTTTGAACAAGGACAGCTTCTTAGAACTGGAAATACCCTAGATTTTGCAATAAAGGGAGATGGCTTTTTTAGAATAGAAACCGAGGATGGGACAAGATATACAAGGGACGGCTCCTTTAAACTAAATGGAAATAGAGAAGTCATTACCTCAGAAGGCCATAGAGTTCAAGGCTTTGATGGTAGTATTACAATAGAGGGAGAAGAAATATCCATCACACCCTTTGGAGAAATCATGGCAGATGGAGAAATAGTAGACAAATTTAATGTAGTAGAAATAGAAAACGTAAGGAATCTTAGAAAAACAGAAACAGGACTTTATAAAATAGAAGAAGGCCTAGAAGTACAGTACAAAAACTTCGACGGACAAGTCCTACAAGGACAACTAGAACAATCAAACGTAGACCCCATAAAAGAAATGGTATCAATGATGACCCTATACCGAGGCTACGAAACCAGCCAAAAACTAATAAAAGCCTACGACGAAACAATAGGCAAAGCTGTAAGTGAAGTAGGAAGAGTTTAAAGGCAGTTAATAGTTAAGAATTAAGAATTAATAGTTAATAGTTAAAAAACCGGGGGAAACCAAATGAGTGACTATAAGGATTTAGAAGTATGGCGAAAATCCCATGACATGCTACTAGATATTTATAAAATAACTAGTACATATCCAAAAGAAGAAATGTATGGATTAGTTTCTCAAATTAGAAGAGCAGCAGTTTCTATTCCAACCAATATAGCTGAAGGGAATGGAAGACTCCATCAAAAAGAATATATAAACTTCCTAAGCATATCAAGAGGTTCAGCTATGGAAGTTGAATGCCTGTTAATAGTTTCAAAGGATCTGGCTTACATAAATCAGACCAAGTTCCAAGAACTGAGTAGAAAATGCCAAAGCATTATTCATATGCTTAGCAAGCTAATAAACTACTTAAGAAACAAAGCTTACTAAAATAAAACATAGAGCTATCGCTCAATAGAACGTAATCTTATAGAGGACTTTAAGGAAATGACCAATGAGAAAGTAACTCCGTAACCTTCTCTAAAGGTTTGACCCATATAATTTTACTCCGTAACGGTCCTGAAAGAATTGACCTAATAGAATGTAACGCTGTAACTGACCCATAAGAAAGACCAATAAGAGTGTAACATGCACAAATAAACCTATACTAAGAATACAAAAACTTTATTATATAACCAAATCTAAGGAGGAGTTAATAACATGCGTGCACTTTGGACTGCTGCTTCTGGAATGAAAGCACAGCAACTTAACATCGATACAATCTCAAACAACCTTTCAAACGTAAATACAACTGGATTTAAAAAGCATAGAATAGAATTCAAGGACCTTATGTATGAAAAACTCAGAACAACAGACTTTAACGAAGGAGAAGGCAGACCTGTAAACCTAGAAGTAGGACATGGTGTTATGCCTGCTGCCACAGTGCGTGCATTTACCCAGGGAAGCTTTGAACAGACCAATAACAGCCTAGACTTTGCAATAAATGGAGATGGATTTTTTGTAGTAAGGGATAATAGCGATAACCTATTCTATACAAAGGACGGAAGCTTTAAACTAAGTATAGAAGACGGAGAAGCAAGACTATCTACTGCCGACGGATACTATCTACAAGCCGACTCAGGAGATGTAGAGCTAGGAAGTGATTTCTCAGAAATATTCGTAAGCCCCGATGGAGTAGTAAGCGTAAAAAGAACAGATTCAGCAGAAATAGAAGAAATAGCAGCACTAAACATAGTAAAATTCCCAAACCCCGCAGGACTAGAAAGCATAGGCAAAAACCTATTCAAAGAAACAACAGCCTCGGGAGAATTCGTAGAATCCTTTGAAGGAGACGCAGGAGAAATAATGCAAGGCTTCCTAGAAACCTCAAACGTACAAGTCGTAGAAGAAATGATAAAACTAATAACAGCCCAAAGAGCCTACGAAATAAACTCCAAATCCATCCAAACCGCCGACGAAATGCTCCAAATGGCGAATAATTTGAGAAGGTAATTAATTAACAGGGGGAAATAGAGAGTATATGAGTAATTATGAGAGTTTAGAAGTATGGAAAGTATCACACGAATTTGTTTTGAGAGTATATAAAAAGACTGCTAACTTCCCACTAGAAGAAAAATATGGTCTGGTATCTCAACTAAGGAGGGCAGCAGCATCAATACCTACAAATATTGCAGAAGGAAAAGGTAGCAGTTATAATAAGAAACTTAGTCGATTTTTGGATATAGCCAAAGGATCGGCACAAGAAGTAGATTACCTTTTGCTTTTATGCAAAGATTTAGGATATCTTGACATTGAAAACTATAAAAACCTAAAGAATGACTGTATAAGAATTATACAAATGCTGACTAAATTCAAGGCTAAAATAGATAAAAGTTCCCAAAAGAAATGATCAAAACGCTTTTCCGTAACCCGTATAGCGTAATCCGTTAAGCGAATATGAAAGGAGCCCCCAACAATGAAAATATCAAACCTAACTCCAAACCCTATAGACCAAATAAACACTAAAAACTCATCCTCCCAAACCACCACCTTCAAAAAAATCCTCCAAGCTGCCCAAGAAACCAACGACGCCAAATCCCTTAAAGCCGCCTGTGCAAACTTTGAAGAAGTCTTTACCAACATCCTTCTAAAAAACATGAGAAGAACAGTCATAGAAGGAGGCCTATTAGAAAAAAGCCACGCCAGAGAAATGTTTGAAGGGATGCTCGATGAAAAATTAGCCAAAGAAATATCAAAAGGACAAGGCATAGGACTATCAAAAATAATGTACGAACAACTTTCAAAAAATATGGAGAACAAAGAATAACCCATAAAATAAGACACTACATATGATATAATAATAGTGCGACATTAAGACACTTTAGATAAGACCCCAGACAAATAAAAAATCAAAGGGGAAAAACAAATGGAAAAAATATTAAAGCAAATTCTGGAACAAATTAATAATACCAACAATAAAATTGACTCCATGGGCAATAAAATAGACAATTTAGACAAAAGAGTCGGAGCCATTGAATCAACAGTATCTTCCATAGATCAGCGATTAGGAAAAGTAGAAGAAAGATTAGAAAACGTAGAAAATAGACTGGAGAAGGTAGAAAATAGACTAGAAAATGTAGAGAACAGACTAGAGAAAGTAGAAGATAGACTAGAAAATGTAGAAGATAGGCTAGAAAACGTAGAAGATAGACTAGAAAACGTAGAAGATAGACTAGAAAACGTAGAAAGTAGGCTAGAGAACGTAGAAGATGAAATTGGCTCAATGAAAGATGAAATGACTATAATGAAAGACGACATAAAAGAAATCAAAGATAAACAACAAACTATCTACACCCAAGTAGCTAACTTAACAGAGTTTAAAATCGAATCAAAAACAAAATTCGATTTAATCATAAAAAACCAAGAAACAGCCTTTGAAGATATAGAAGTAATAAAACTTGAGCAAAAAAGAATGAACTCCAACTTTTCATCAGTAAATGAACTACTAGGAGAACATGAAGCCGCTCTTAGAACATTAAGAAGAAAAAAGATACTTTAAATAATATGTAAAAATTTATAAAAAAAGAAGGAAAAAAGGAGATAAATGTAGAATCTTTTAATCTATCCTTGTCGAGTTAGTACCAAGTCAAAAAAATGGTAATAGCTCTATTTTATTGCTTAAGAACAGGACAAAGGCGTCTGGAGACGCGTTGTGGTTCCAAGCTCCAAGCTCTAAGTTCCAAGTTGCAAGTATTAGGGTCTTTCTAATAAGTTTTAGAAGAATATATAACTTCTAATACTTGAGTTTACTTTGTTTCAGCTACGCAATTATTTGCAAAAAATGTTTGAGCTCCTAAACAATAAAAATTTTCACAGTAAACTTCGTAAATCAACCCAAATAAATTTAAAAAACATAGAAGCTACTACCAGTGTGGTTTTGAAAGCACAGTTTTTTTATACTGACCTAAAAGCTACGGCTTATATACCTAAGAGCAAAGAGCCGAGAGCTAAGAGCTGAACTTAATGCTTGCCAATTAATGGAGTTATTAAAAATCTATGACAAAATATCAAGTTTAGTTGATTATACAAAGCACTTGGTTTACAATTAAAGTTGAAGTAAAATAAACTTGGAGAGAAAATCATGAGCAACTATAAAAATCTCGAAGTATGGAAAAAATCGCATAAATTTGCACTGGAAATATATAAAACAACAGATACATTCCCAACAGAAGAAAAATACGGAATAGTATCCCAACTAAGAAGAGCTTCCCTATCCATACCCACCAATATAGTAGAAGGCAAAGGAAGCACCTCAACCAGAAAACTCAGCAATTTCTTAGACATATCAAGAGGTTCTGCACAAGAAGTTGAATATTTGTTATTATTTTCAAAAGACTTAGGTTACATAAATGATAACAAATACAATGAGCTTAATAAAGATTGTATTAGTATTTTACAAATGTTAACAAAATTCAAAAAAACGGTTGATAAGGACCGTTAGTTATATAATTGTATTAGACCTTAAAGCTACACCCAAATCGAGTAGCGAAACACCAGCAACGAATTGACCTATTTCAATGTCTATATTGATGAGTATGAATATCTAGTGTCAATTATTAACTATGACTATAAAAAATAAAGAGCCTATTAGCTGTGACCTTAACCGAGAAGCAAGTAGCGAGCGGCGAGTAGCGTTACTATAAAAGGAGTGACCATATAGTGTTAAACAACATAGAAATACAAAAAATAATCCCTCACAGATACCCATTCCTACTAGTAGATAAAATAATAGAAATGCAGCCAGGAAAAAAAGCAATAGGAGTCAAAAACGTAACTGCCAACGAACCATTTTTCCAAGGCCACTTTCCAGGCAACCCAATAATGCCAGGAGTACTCCAAGTAGAAGCCCTAGCCCAAGTAGGAGCAGTGGCAATGCTGTCTATGGAAGAATATAAAGACAAACTAGCAGTATTCGCAGGAATAGACAAACTAAGATTCAAAGGTCAAGTAGTACCAGGAGA
Source organism: Clostridia bacterium (assembly GCA_028278115.1). Classification (GTDB taxonomy): domain Bacteria; phylum Bacillota; class Clostridia; order Peptostreptococcales; family Caminicellaceae; genus JANQEZ01. The sequence goes on along the minus strand of JANQEZ010000241.1, from coordinate 13,137 downwards.
CACCCTAAGACTACAAGTAGAAATAACATCCATGAGAAGAAACATAGGCAAAGGCGAAGCCATAGCCTACGTGGACAATAAAGTAGTATGCAAAGGTGAAATAATGTTCGCACTAGTAGAGCAAGAGTAGAAAAACAGCTCTTAGCTCTATGCTGTTAGATCTTTGGAAAAGAATTTAAAAGGATGTTTATTATGAAAAATGGATTTGAAGATCTACAAGTCTGGAAATGTGCACATAAACTTACATTGGAGATATATAATCTTACAAAAGATTTTCCAAAAGAAGAAAACTATAGACTTACAAGCCAGATATGTCGTGCAGCAAGCTCTGTACCGACGAACATAGTAGAAGGTAGAGGAAGATATCATAAAAAGGAATTCAAACAATTTTTATATATAGCACGAGGTTCATTAGAAGAAACCAAATATCACCTTATACTTGCCAAAGACCTAGGCTATCTAAGTCTAGACAAATATAATGAACTAATGAAATTATCAATAAAAACAGGTAAAATGCTGAATGGCTTAATAAACAGTATTTAGCTGTTTAGAAATGACCATAATACCACGAACTACCAACTACGAGCAACGAACCGACCCGAATGGGATGCTACTAAGCTAAAAACAGGAAGGAGCCAAAAAACCAATGCAACAAAACCAATACGATGAAATAAGCCTAAGAGAGCTAATAGAAACAATACTAAAACAAAAAAAACTAATAATATCAATCACAACAATATTAGTCCTTATATCTGCCATAGTAAGCTTCTTTATCATGCAGCCAGTATACGAAGCCGAAACCGTACTTATGGCTTCTCAAATAGTCGATAGAGTAAGATCATCAGAAAGACAAGAAGGTATAGAAGGTATACTTGATACAATATCAGATTACCCACAAATGACTATAGAAACATATAAGCAGCAAATTAAAAGCTCAATAATACTAGATGAAACAATTAAAGAGCTAAAATTAGACGACCAAGGAATAACAAGAATCAGTTTATCAAATGCCATAGAACTAGCTACTATAAAAGATACAAATCTAATTACAATAAAAGTAAAAAATACCGATAGAGAATTAGCAACACAAATAGCAAATACACTATCTAGAAAGTTTATTAACTTCATATCCGATAAAATGCAAGAACAAGCAAGCAAATCATCAAACTTTATTGAACAACAGCTTGAAATAGAGAAAAAGAAATTAGATGAAGCACTATTAGAGCATAAAAACTTTTTAGCACTCCCAAGAGGTGTAAATGAACTATCTAAAGAAATAGCTTCAAAACTGACTTTACTAACGAATTTCAAGACAGATCTTACAAAGCAAAGTGTTAATGAACAACAAATTAGAGCAAAACTAACTCAAGCCGAAGAAGAATTGAAAAAAACATCGGATAAAGTTATTCTATCTAAATCATTATCCGACGAGCCATATATGACTCAAATTGTTAACGAAAACATTAATGGAGAGAGCAGAGATTTATTTAACGTATCCATAGAGGTTGAAGAGAAAAATAATAACTACTATTCTCTACAATCCATAATCTCAAATCTGAAAATCAGTTTAGCAGAAAGTACTGCTATACAACAAAACCTAAAAGCTCAGATTGAGAATGAACAAAAGCAGCTAGACTCCTTACAAGTTGAATTAGCTGAAAAACAACACGAACAAAAGCTTATTTTAAGAAGACTAAATTTAGCACAATCAACCTATGATGCTTTCACAAAGAAATTTGAAGAATCTAGAATAGCTCAATCATCAACAATAGGTGACTCAAGCATCATAATAATATCCCCAGCAGTAGAACCAACAAACCCCGTAGCTCCAAATAAAGCATTAAATGTAGCAATAGCAGGAGTACTAGGTATTATGCTTGGGATGTTCATTGCATTCTTTAGAGAATACTGGAAAAATAGCGAAGTAAAATCAGCTCCTAGCTCTTAGCTCTCAGCCCTTAGGTTTAAAAACATAAAAATTAATAAAATTGGGGTCAGAAACTTTCAAGCGTAAACTCGCATAAAAAGACTCAAAAGGTATGACCCTAGCCCTAAGAGCCAAGAGCTAAGACCTAAAAAACCGGAGGTTTTTTAATATGGCAAAAACGAAAACTATTAAAAAAAATTCAACCATAGAAATTATAATGTTTGTAGGCTTATGTATACTAATGTTTTTCCCACCCTTTTTTAGAGGACTATTTTTTGAGAGAGAGCTTCTACCAACTCATATTTTTTCATTTGCCTTAGGAATAATATGGATACTATCAAAGTATAAGGATAAAGAATATAAATTATTTAGCACATATGTAGATGGATTGGCAGCAGGACTTGTACTAATGTACCTTATATCAATACTTTATGCTGTTAATTCCCGCCTTGCAATATTAGAAGCATTAAAATATGTCAATTATTTTATTATCTATATATTAGCAAGGGATTTATTACAGGATAACAAAAAAAGGACTATTATATTAAATATCATAGCCCTTACAGGCACCTTGGTTGCCCTAGTAGGGCTGGGCTCTGCCATAGGCACCTGGGATTACAATGGAGCATATGTTGGTGGAAGAATAAACTCCACCTTTCAATATCCAAATACTTTGGCTTCCTATCTAGCTGCAGTCTTTATACTGGCAATGGGCTTACTAATAATCTATAAAAACAAATTAATTAAGGGCTTATATGGAGCCCTATCAAGCATAATGTTTTTAACGTTTATACTAACCTATTCCAGAGGAATGTGGTTGATGTTTCCTTTTGTAATATTAGCTTATATATTCCTTATCCCAAATAAAATAAAAATGCAATCATTCATATATATAATAGCCAACATTATAATATCCACACCGGGGGCGCTATTGTTTGCACAATATATAGAAAATAAACCTCCATTAATACTATGGGCTGTAGTCATAATAACAGCTATGGCAGCAGGAATCATAACATACTTATTAAGCCTCCTAGAGGACAAATTTGTTGAATTAAATAACAAAAGGTTAATAATTGCCCTAGCCATAATTGCAATACTAGGAGGTTTTGCCACAGCCTTCGCCATAAATCAAACTGCCTCCTTAACCATGGCAAATAATACTGAGGAAATAAAATATTCTTCAGTAATAAGGGAAACAGGAGAAATTGAACCCCTAAAGGATTATCTATTAGAAGTAAGCTATGAAGGAAAGGGAACAGAGGAGTCAAAATTTTTTGGTAGGATTTTTATACAAGCCTTAGATGAAGATAGAAAGGTGTCCACACTAAAAGTGGTAGACATAAATGACTCTGAAAACAATAGTATGCTTATAGATTTTAAAACCCCAGAAACAATGAGTAATTTAAGGCTGATTTTTATAAATCAATATCCTAAAACAAGTATCACCTTTAACCAAGCAAATATATTAGATGAAAACAAAGAACTTATAAAATCAATACCTTTAAAATATAAATATATACCAGAACAAATAGTTTCTAGAATAAGTAGTATAAATTTAGAAGGATATAGTGCAGGGGCAAGACTAACCTTTTACAAGGATGCCTTTAAGATAATTAAAGACTATCCCATATTGGGATCCGGTGGGGGTGGATGGCTAACCCTATATAAGGCTTATCAATCCTATGGTTACAATAGTACTCAGGCCCATAATTATATTATGCAGCTGTGGATTGAAATAGGAACCGTGGGACTAGTTATGTTTTCTGCATTTATATTACTGCTTCTGTATATAGCATATGGGGGCTATAGAGCTGCTAAGGATATATCAACAAAACTAGTGATTTCAACCTTAGCTATAGCTACAATATCTATATTCCTCCATGCAGCCATAGACTTTGACTTATCCCTTGCAGCACTGACTTTTGTCTTATGGGCTTGTATGGGTATATTGGTTAGCTTCTCCAATAAAAATAAGCTAAAATTACCAATATTAAATAAGATTAATGGAAAGTGGTGCAAAGGAGCATTAATAGCTGGACTAACCATACTTCTTATAATATCATCATCCTTTAAATTAGGCTCTAGCTATGCTCAAAAAGCTATTCAGTCATTTAAAGATAAGAATTATTCTGATGTAATAGAGTATTTTCATAAAGCTGCAAAATTATATCCAGTAAAACCAGAGTATAGACTAGACCTAGCCAATATATATATTAGCAATTCTAAAAGAACTAATAAAAAGGAAGATATAAAGAAGGCACAGGAACTGCTGGATAATTTGCCAAAGCAGGTAAAATATAATGCTAGGCTGAAGCTTAAAGTTGCTAATGTATTTATCACCCTAGGTCAGATTGATAAAGCACTAGAGTTATTAGATGAGGCAACAAAAGTAGAGCCCTTAACAATAGAAAACCATCTTTACAAGACAGAGGGTTATGTAGCAGTAATTAACCGCCATATAAGAAATAAGAATATGGATAAAGCACAGCAGCTTATAGAGCAGCTACTAACTATAAAGGATGATATAAATAATATAAACGAAAAATCATTAAAGCCTTTAAAATTCAATAATGACCTATTAAGCAGATTAGGATATATACAATATTTATATGAAAACCTTAAGGATAGAAAGTATAATCCGGGGAAAAACTATGCCTTCAAATATGCCTATTATTTTGATATAGATATGGATTATAATAGAATCCTAGATAACACTAACATATGGAACTCTTCTAAGGGTGGAAATCTACAGCATGAAACAAGAAAAGAAAACCAAAACAGCTTTATAACACTAACAAATGATGGTGAAGAAATAGGGATGTTTAGATTACACAAGATGGAGTTAAGACCAAATACTAGTTATAAGCTTTTTGTAAAGACAAGAGGGACTTATCTAGAAAAAGGTTTCAGAATCGAGATATATAATTCAAAGTCAGAGAACAAAACACAGGTTATAGAAAATATAAAGTTAACTCAAGAGGATTGGTCAATTAGCACCATAGAATTTAAAACTAACCCTGATATAGGAGATAGTCTATCTGAGATTAGATTTAGACTTGAAGGTAAGGATAGTGGATATGTTGATGTAGGAGAGGTTGTTTTGTTTGAGGAAGTGGAGTAATTAGCAATTATTAAGATAGTATTTTTAATCAATTTCTTATTGAGAATTTTGATGGAGTATAACCAGTTAGTTGTGTGATTAGCTATAAAGATAGAAGAGATAGCTATGAACATAAGTCATCAGATTTGACAATCATATTGTGTGGCTTTCAATAGATTAAATGACAGAATGGTTTCAACGGCACAGAAGTGTCATTGATAAGCATGCAAAAAAATTTTTATGAAGGATTAGATAGAGAAGTTAGATGGCTTTATAAAAATGAGTAGAAGTGACTTGCTTGACAACGCAGGAAAAATCAGTCATGAAAAGGCTAAAATCGAAGCGGGATTGGAATACAAAAAGCACAAAGAACAATTAACAAAAATAGAGAAATATTTTATAGAACATGTGAAAAATACGCAAAACAAACTTGAAAAGGGTAGGGGTTAATACCATAGAATTCGATGGGTGTGAATTCCAACTGTCAAGGATTCCTTGGCAGTTCAAGTTGTTGATTAATTCTTAAGGTAAGAACAATGGATAAAAAATCTGACGGTTTTATTATAGTAGAATTAATTATTGTGATCGCAATATTAGGAATCATTGTAACAATAGCTGTTCCAAGATTAACTGGATTTAAAAGCATGACAGAGGAAAGAGTTTGTGTTGCTAATAGAAAAACCGTAGAAGGAATGTACTCTGCTTTGCTGAATGAGAATAATCATGAGGATAGCATAGAAAGTTTTGACGAGGTATGCCCAGTCTGAGGAAGTATTTCCTATGTGGATGGCAAGGTGAAGTGCAGTGTGCATAAAGACATAAGTGATGGAGATGAATCTACCAACAGATTACAGATATCTTTGCTGAATGCAGTATTGATTATGATTCCAATTCAGAAGTTACTCGAGACTTTTATGCAACTGTACAAAATAAATTCCATTATGCTATTACAGGAAAACTGCTACAGAGATCATACATTTAAAGGCAAACAAGGATGAACCTAATATGGGTCTTCTAACATGGAAAAAATGCACCTAAAGGTAGAATCTTGGCATCAGATGTAAAGATAGCTAAGAATTATCTTTCTGAGGTAGAAATTAAAAAATTGGAAAGAACAATCTCATCTTTCTTTGACTATATTGAAAGGATTATTGAGAATAGAGAAACTTTTACCATGGAGGCCTTTACAAATAGTGTTGTACGCTTTTTAGAATTTAATGAGTATAAAATTCTTGAAGGTAAAGGAAGGATTTCGAAAGCAGAAGCTAATCAGAAGGCACTGAATGAATACAAAGAGTATAACAAACATCAACCGATAGAATCAGATTTTGATAAGCAGATAAAGAAGTATTTAGATAGTGGTAGTTCTAATTCTTAACCCACCGAATTCGGTGGAAATACAGTATGGGATTGATTTTCCTAAACTAGTTGTAACATAATGTTTAATTATCAAGGTGAAGACAATGGATAAAAAATCTAATGGGTTTACTTTAATAGAATTAATTGTTGTGATGGGAATCCTGGGAATTGTTGCTGCAGTAGCTGTTTCAAGACTAATTGGATTCAAAAGCAAGGCTAAAGATGGTGTCTGCACCGCTAATCAGAAAACTGTAGAAAGAATGTACTCTGCATATCTGCTTGAGAATGATATGGATTATTCGGATAGTATCTTTAATCAATTTCTCGTTGAAAATTTTGATGAGATATGTCCTGCTGGTGGTGTCATCAGTTGTGAAGATGGAAAAGTAAAGTGTAGTGTGCATGATAGCGAGAGTGAAGGTGAGGAAGATGAAGAGTCGGGGGCGGAAGTACCTTGGTTGTGAAATAAATATGCTGAAAGAACCAAAACCACAAGATGTGGAATAACACCAGATAAAAATACTCAATTCTATTCAAGATATAGTATTTATTCCTTTCGCATACTAATGTTGAAGATGAGTATGAGGTAAGGATGAGTGAAAAATGAAAAACACAAGATGTTGCAGAGGGGAAAAGTGCTTCTGCTAGATTCTGCATAAATGGTAATAAATTGAATTTTGTCAGTTGGAGGTGAGTATGCACTCGGGTTTACTAGATATAGCGGGGAACAAAAATTCGCATACAATATGCTGTACAGATATTTTTCGAAAAAGTGGTTGGACTACAAAGTCAGATTGCCAGTGAAACGCAGTGATATCAAAGCATGAAGAGTTTTGTAGTCTGAGTAGGAGATAAAATCGCAAACTTTTCGCTGAAAATGTATAAATTCGACGTGAGTATGGGGAAAAGGATAAATAGGGTCTATCCCAGTAATATTAATATGTCCAACAGAAAACCCGAAATGCACATTTCAATGTATAATATTATAGATACGAAATACAGCTCAGATGAGCACAACACACATAAATAAGAAATCAAGAAGGTGCTAAATACAAGCACCTCTATATAATACATAGACTTTAGATAAGGAAGGATGACTGGAAATGGCTGAGAATACATCTAACAAAAAAATCTGGCTTGCCTCACCACATATGAGTGATGAAGGCTATGAAATGCAGTATGTACAAGAAGCGTTCGATACAAATTGGGTAGCCCCACTTGGACCGAATGTTAATGAATTTGAGAAAGAACTTGCGGCTAAGGTAGGATCAGAACATGCAGCAGCTATGACTTCTGGAACAGGAGCCATTCATCTAGCTCTTAAAGCTGCTGGTGTTGGTAAAGGTGATATCGTGTTCTGCCCAACGCTAACTTTTTCAGCTACAGCCAATCCGATCATCTATCAGAACGCTACCCCAGTCTTTATTGACAGTGATTATGAAACTTGGAATATGAATCCCAAAGCATTAGAGGCAGCCTTGGAAAAGTATAGTTATAAGGTGAAGGCTGTTTTAGTTGTGCATTTATATGGGCTTTCAGCTGATATGGATAAGATCATGGAGATTTGCAGTAGATATAACGTGATAGTTATCGAAGATGCTGCGGAGTCGTTAGGTGCTTATTATAAAGGAAGACATACTGGAACCTTTGGTGAGTTTGGCGTGTTTTCATTTAATGGTAACAAGATCATCACTACATCTGGTGGGGGCATGCTTGTTTCTGATGACGAAGAGAAGATTAAGAAAGTAAGATTCTGGTCCACTCAGTCCAGAGATGCAGCAATGCACTACCAGCATAGCGAATTAGGGTTCAATTACCGAATGAGTAATGTCGTTGCTGGTATCGGAAGAGGACAATTAAAAATTCTAGACCAGAGAGTTGCAAAGAAGAAGTATATCTTTGAGTTTTATAAGAGAGAACTTGGTCAGTTAGAGGGTGTGGACTTCATGCCTATCAATGACTGGAATGAGCCGAACTATTGGTTAAGTGTTATGACCTTGAAGGGTTCATTGAGACCCCTTGATGTGATAGAAGCATTAGAAAAAGAAAATATTGAATCAAGACCTGTCTGGAAACCGATGCATATGCAGCCTTTCTTCGCTGAGTATGATTATGTAGGTGGTAATGTGAGTGAGAAGCTGTTTGAGAATGGTGTGTGCTTGCCATCTGATACGAAGATGACAGATGAGGATCTTGAGCGAATTTGTAGGATTATAAAGGAGTTATGGTAGATGGAGGCAACAAAGATAGAGCAAACCATGTATAGCAAATATTTCAAGAGAGTTCTTGATTTTGGACTTTCGCTAATTGTACTTCTTGTTCTTTCGCCATTGCTAATATTGGTAGCTATATTAATAAAGTTAGGTTCTGAAGGACCAGTTTTCTTTATGCAAGAAAGACCCGGTAAAGGTCAAAAGATATTTGAAGTCTATAAATTTAGAACGATGGTAAAAGATGCAGTGAAGCAACAAGAGGTTGGAGTTGAAGTAATTGGAAGTGATTCTAGGATTACTACAATTGGAAAATTCTTACGACGATTCAAGATAGACGAACTTGCTCAGCTTATCAATATATTAAAGGGTGATATGTCTATTGTTGGACCAAGACCAACTCTTCCTGAATATGTCAATTTGTATGAAGGATGGGAGTTGTTAAGATTTTCAGTAAGACCTGGGCTAACTGGATTAGCTCAAGTAAATGGTAATATATTCCTGGAACAACAAGAAAAAAGCGCATACGATGTGAAATACATTGAAAACATTAGTTTTTTTAATGATATAAAAATAATTCTGAAGACAGTAGCTATTGTATTCTTAGGCGAAGAAAAATTTGTAAAAAAGGCAGATTCAAAAATAAGAGAGGAGAACTTGAATAAATGAAAAAGACTGTTTTTATTGGATCAGTTCTCTCGAGTAAAGTTGCTTTAGAGACATTAATAAAAAATGATATAAAAGTTGATTTAGTTTGCTCATTAGATGAGGAAGTATCAAAAAATGTATCTGATTATTTTCCAATTCATGAAATTGCAAAAGAGAGCAAACTTCCATACTTGAAGTTTAAAAAGATAGATTCTAGTGAAGTTAAAGAAAAAATAAAAGATATCAATCCTGACTTTATTTTTGTTATTGGCTTGTCTCAACTTATTCCGCAAGAAATCTTAGATATGGCAAGTGACTATTCTATAGGATTTCATCCTACGCCACTTCCTAAGCATAGAGGAAGAGCTGCAATACCTTGGCAGATTATCTTAGGTGTTGAAGATTCAAAAGTGAGTTTTTTCAAGCTAGATGAAGGAATGGATTCAGGTGATATTATTGCTCAGTATCCATATAAGATTGAGAAGACGGATTATGCTTTTGATGTCTACAACAAAGTTTGTGGTGCAATGATTGGAGCGCTCGATGAATGCTTATTAAAAATATATAGCAATTCAGTAGAATTTGTTAAGCAGAAACATGATGATGCCACATATCTTTTGATAAGAAGACCAGAGGATGGTCTTATTGATTGGAATATGCCAAGCGATAAAATTGAAGCTTTAATTAGAGCAGCTAGCAAGCCATACCCAGGTGCATTTTCATATTATAAAGAAACAAAAATTATTATTTGGAAAGGTTATTTAGAATCTAATACTAAGTATACTGGAATAAATGGTCAAATAGCGTGGATAGATGATAATGAAAACATTGGAGTAGTTGTTGAAAATAACATTCTTGTGATTACAGAGTTTGATGTATGTGGATTGTTATCAAAGTTTGTAATAGGGACTAAGTTTAAATAGGTGGTGTAGAAATGAAAGTTTTAGTTATTGCACCTCATCCAGATGATGAGATTTTGGGTGTGGGTGGAACGATGGCAAAGTATATTGATGAGGGTCATGACGTTTATGTATGTATAGTGACGAAAGGACATTCATCAATGTATTCAGAAAATAGGATAAAAAAGGTTGCTGATGAAGCGTTAATAGCACATGAAAAATTAGGTGTGAAGAATACCATATTTCTAGATTTTCCAGCTGTTATGTTAAGTGAAGTGCCAAAACATGAATTGAATGGGAAGTTGACGAAATTAATTCATGAGATAAAACCAGAGATTGTTTTCATACCACATTTTGGAGATATGCATTTAGATCATTATATAATTGCTCAATCTTCTATGGTGGCAATGCGTCCAATAAAAGAGCATAAAGTATTAGAGATTTATTCATATGAGACATTATCGGAAACAGAATGGAATGTACCACATTTAGCTAATGCATTCATCCCAAATGCTTATTTTGATATAAGTAAATATATGGATAAGAAACTTGAAGCGATGAAGTGTTTTGAATCTCAGGTTGCAGAGTTTCCACACCCTAGGTCAATTAAGGCAATAAGTTCTCTAGCTACCTTACGAGGATCTACTGTTGGAGTAAATGTTGCTGAAGCTATGTGCTTAATAAGAAAAACAATTATCTAATTGCACACTATGAATTTTGATTGGGGTGAATGAGAATGAAAGAATATAATATTTTAGTTTTAAGTGCAGGAAGACGAGTGGAGTTGATTCAGAGTTTTCAAAAATCAGCTGATAGATTAGATGTTAAAAGTAATATTGTAGCTGGAGATTGTTCCGAAACTGCCCCTGCTATTTATTTTGCGGATAGAAAAGCAATCTTGCCAAGGATTAATGAACCCAATTATATTGATGAAATAATTAACACTTGTAATAAAGAGGATATTTCATTGGTTGTTCCTACAATTGATACTGATTTGCTTTTGCTATCTCAAAGTAGAGAAAAAATAGAATCGGCATCAGATGCAAGAGTTCTAATATCAAGTATTGAAGTGATATCAATTTGTCGAGACAAAATTAAAACTCAAATTTTTCTTGAAGAAAACGGATTTAAGGTTCCTAAGATGTACTCTAAACAAGAGTTAAGTTCAGAGAATTTACAATGCCCATTGTTTATAAAGCCTAAGTCAGGAAGCTCGAGTATCAATACTTTTAAAGTAAATAACTTAGAGGAATTAGTTACATATAGATCTTTAATAAAAGAGCCTATAGTTCAAGACTTCATGGAAGGCAAAGAATTTACAGTAGATGTGTTTTTAGATTTTGATGGTAAGCTGATCACAGTTGTTCCTAGACTAAGAATGGCAACGCGAAGTGGTGAAATTTCTAAAGGGAAGATAATAAAAGATAAGGAAATCATTGAGGATATAAAACGACTTGTAGATGTATTAAAACCTATCGGCCATATTACAATACAACTCATGAAAACAAATAAGGGAATAGAATATATTGAGATTAATCCTAGATTTGGTGGGGGAGCACCAATGAGTATTCAAAGTGGTGCTGACTCGTGTGAAAACCTATATCGTTTGTTAATGGGAGAAAAACTAGAGTATAATGAAAATTATCGCGCCAATATTATGTTCTTTAGATTTGACAATAGCATATGCGTTGACGAAAACTTGGAGATTGTTCAATGGTAAAAGCAGTAGTCTTTGACTTAGATGATACGCTAATATCTGAAAAAGAATATATAAAAAGTGGTTATTGTCACATTGCTATGATTATAGAGAGTAGATTTGATGTTGATAAGAATCAAATTTATTCGGACTTAATGCAACTATTCAATAAAAGTTCTCGAAATGTATTTAACAGACTTTTTGATAGATATAGTATTAGTTATTCAAAGGCAATGATCTTGGATTTAGTTAATGAGTATCGTAGTCATTATCCTGAAATTGTTTTTTTTGATGATGTAATACCTTGTCTAAATGAGTTAAAGAGATTAGGAATTAAAACTGGAATAATTACTGATGGATATGCCATAGCACAACGTCAGAAACTAAAAGCTATTCAAGCAGAAAAATTCTTTGATGAAATTATTATGACTGATGAGCTTGGGAGAGATTATTGGAAACCACATCCGAAAGCTTTTGAAGTAATCAAGGAGAAATTTGACGTTAATTTCGATGAGATGATTTATGTGGGAGATAATCCAGAGAAGGATTTTTATATTGGTAGTATTTGTCCTATTAATACTGTAAGAATTAGTAGGGGAGATACTGTATATTGCAAAATGGAATATTTTAAAAACGCGAAAGAGCATTACAGCATAGATAATTTATACGAGTTAATTAGAATTTTAAGTTGCTATAGAAAAGTAACGGGGGGGAAAATATGAGAAAAAAAATATTATTTGTAGTTGGTATGTTTGCAGGTGGGGGAGCAGAAAAAGTATTAGTTAACATGGTGAATACGATGGATCCAAATAAATATGATATAAGTGTATATTCCATTTTCAATACAGGTATTCCTACATATCTCAATGAAAATGTAAAGCAATTTTCTACATTTAATGTGAAGCCCGGAAGTAATGATACTGTTAAAGGTAATAGTATAAATGCTAAAATCAAGAACCTTATCTTCACATTATTTTGGAAATATTTTTCTAATAAGCTTTTTTATAAACTAGCCATAAAAGATGAGTATGATATTGAGGTAGCTTATGTGGAAGGAATGCCGCATAAAGTCATTGCAGCATCACCTAATAAAAAGTCAAAAAAACTAGCATGGATTCATATTGATTTAGATGTTCACAAACGTTCTACAGAATTATATAAAAACATTGAAGATGAAAAGAAATGCTATAAGAAGTTCGAGAAGCTTGTATTTGTTTCTGATTATTCTAAGAAAAGCTTTGAAAACAAATATAGGATTAAAGAAAATTTGGTTACAAAATATAACGTGAATCTAA
>JANQEZ010000009.1 GCA_028278115.1 Clostridia bacterium | reverse complement strand
TTACTTTCATATGGCTTTAAAAGAATATTGTTTTGAAAATCTTCGATTTGCTTATTTTTTATACTACTCCCATCAGGCTTTATAATATTTATATCAGGGTGATTGTTATTGTTGATTTTGACACAGGAAGAGCATGTTTCGCAGCCTACATCACCATTTTTACAGTTGATAGCTTTTGCAAATTCAATGGCAGTTAGTTTTTTTCCAATTCCCTCTTGTCCTTGAAAAATATATGCATGGGCAAGCCTATCATTCTTTATGGCAGTTTTTAAAAAGTTTATTATTTTATCATGTCCTATGATTTTTTCAAAGCCCATAACTTCTAATCCTTTCTATCAGAGATTTTTAAACCTTTTCAAATCTCTCTATGTCTACAACGAAAATCGTTGCACCTCCAACAACTACTTCGATTGGTATAGGAATATAATTGGAGCTTTCTCCAATCATAGGAGCAGCTGTCGTTATTTCCTTTCTAACCTTGCATACTTCCCTTATAATCTCTATAACTTTACCGGTCTTTTCCTTCTCAACACCTACTAAAAGGGTTGTATTCCCTGATTTCAAGAAGCCGCCTGTTGAAGCAAGCTTGGTAACTCCAAAATTTTCCTTTGTTAACTTATCAACCAATTTATGAGAATCCTCATCATGAACTATAGCAATAACGAGTTTCATTACCATTCCCCTTTCTTTTAACATTATATATAGGATATGCTTATAATTGAATGCTTTGGCTTGTAGTAATTTATGCCTTTTTTTGGGTTATATAACAAGACCTTTTTTATAACTAAAAATAATAATTTCAGCTTATCTAAGCTAAATTATTCAATCCTATGTCTTAAGCCTATTGCTTACAATATTGATTATTTCACCCCAAATTTCTTCAATGGACATTGTTGCATCTATTCCTATAATCCTTTTGGGATATAACTTTTCAAGCTTTAAATATCCTTTATAAACCTCATTATGAAACTCAAGCTTTTCCATATCTAATCTATTGCATTCATCGGATGAAAATTTTCTATTTAAAGCTTTGTCTGGAGAAATTTTGAGCAAAAACGTAATATCTGGTTCAATTCCCTGGGTAGCCATATCATTAATCCCTTTTACAAGATCTATTCCTAAATTCCGCCCTATACCTTGATATACAATACTTGAATCCACAAATCTATCACATATAATAGCTTTTCCCTCTAAAAGGGCTGGCTTTATGACCTCAGCAACATGTTGTGCCCTTGAAGCTGCATATAATAATGCTTCTGTGATTTTATCCATCTTAGTATTATTCCTATCTAGTATTACGGAACGTATTTGCTCACTTATCTCAGTTCCACCGGGTTCTCTTGTAATTAATATATCATAACCCTTTTCGCTAAAATACTGTTCTAATAACTTTATTTGTGTAGTTTTTCCTGAGCCATCTGGGCCTTCAAAGGTTATGAATATTCCTGTCATATTATCCCTCTCTCTATTGTATAACATTTATAGTATTTAAAGATTCATCCCTTAATCCAATTATTCTTATTCCTAGATTTTTTAAAAGCTCAACATATTTAATAATTTCTTCATTAATTATCTCTCCTGGGCAAATTAGAGGAATGCCTGGGGGATATGGAATTATATATTCTCCACTTATTTTGCCATTACTTTTTATAAATGGAATACTTGTTTTTTCCCTGTATATAGCTTCTCTTGGTAAGAATTCCATATCTGGTATAGCAAAACTAAACTCTGGATTTTCCATTGTTCTATGGGGAGTCTTTCTGTCATCATAGATACCTTTTATGGCCCTACTGAACCTTAGAAAATCATTTTTGTCATTGCCTATGGATGTTATTGCCAATATATTATAGATATCAGCAGTTTCAAGTTGGATAGCATATTTTGTTCTTAAAATTTCTTCCACCTGAGTTCCTTTAATACCTAAAGTTCTAAAATTTATAGTTAGTTTTGTTTCATCTATATCCTTTACTCCATATTTGCCAAAGATTTCTTGAGATATGACACTTAATTCCTGTATTCCAGAAATTTGTCTTTTAAAATCACATATATTATCTATTAGCTTTTCAATTAAAAATTTACCCTCTTCTTCTATTATACTCATAGCTATATCTAATGATGCAATAAGTAGGTATGACGGACTACTGCTTTGGTTTAATGATAACATAAATTTAAGCTTATCAATATCTATTTTTCCATCTCTAACATGCATCATAGAGCTTTGTGTAAAGGAAGGTAGTGTCTTATGGGTGCTTTGCACAACTATATCTGCTCCAGCATCTAAAGCAGATATGGGAAGTCTATTACTGAGTTTAAGGTGAGCTCCGTGGGCTTCATCTACAATTAAGATTTTATTATGCCTATGTACTACTTGTGCTATTTTTTCAATATCACTGCATATACCATAGTAGCTTGGATATGTTATTATAACTGCCTTTGCATCTGGATGTTTTTCCAGTGCCTTTTCTATAGACTGAGGTGTAATTGCCATACTTAAAAGAAACTTAGAGCATATTTCTGGCTTTACGTAAATGGGAGCTACATCTGCAAGTATCATTCCGCTTATAACTGATTTGTGACAATCTCTTTGCACTATTATTTTATCCCCAGGGTTCGTAACAGCCATTATCATGGATATAATTCCACAGGTAGTTCCATTTATAAGGAAAAATGTATAATCTGACCCATAAAACCTTTTTGCTTTTTCCTGTGCATCCTTTATCATTCCATCTGGTGCATGCAAATTATCTGACCCAGGTATTTCTGTAATATCAAGTCTTCCAATATTATTAATATCTATATTATATTTTTCAAAAATTTTTCCATTTTTATGGCCAGGAACGTGAAATGAAACCACATTGCCATTTGAATACTTAATCAATTCATTAAGGATGCCTAACTTTTTCAATAGACTATTCCTTCCTTCTAGACCATTTCTCAAACATTTAAAATACTGCAATTTTTTTGTAATATTTGGGAATAATCTTGATAATAGAGAAGCTAACTTTATAGATTTTAAAATTGAAATAACTAATATAGAGATTCCAGTCAAAAGTTTAATTTATACACATCAAAAATCCCCAGAAACATCGGATATTTTGATATGTACATTAATATAGTATATGTATAAATTAACATTTACTTCGGATTCTCTATAGTATATAAACTAAAGCTATCCTTTAAATCTCTAAAGGCTTTCTTCTTTTATTTACTATAATTATATAGGTAAACAACAATAGAGTGAAATAAAACCAAAAGGATATAGAGGCGGTAAGGGAGGAGTTTATAAAAGAATCCAATGATATAAAAATTTAATGTATAATATTATTTTCAAAGAAAACAATGAATGCTTCTACATTTTTTTCTTTGGAAATATTAAATTATAAAAACGTATATCCATATAAGGCTATTAGCCTTAGGAGCTAATAGCCCTCAGGCTGCCCCGAAACCCGAATTTCTTCGTTGTTGCTTAAGGTAAGAACTCTTACGTATTTCTTTATACGCTGCGACCTCTCACTTTCAGCACGCCTCGAACTTCACATTTCGGGGAAGCCTGACATCTTTTTGATTTTTTAAAAATTACGATTTAATGCGTTCAAAAAGGCTTCGTTTGGCTCCAATATAAGTCTATATACTTTATCTTCTCTTCGGAATTTTATTATATACCAATCTTCCTTATTATTGTCTACTACAAATTTATATTCTTTTATTTCTTTATCCTCTTCTTCTACTTCGCCATAGGATTTTAAGTATATAATATCCTTTGGCTTTATATGGAAGAACACATGGTTTGATCTTCCTATAACCCTTTCAACCATCAATTCATCGTCAATTATCCTATAGTTATAATAGGCTAGTCTTTTATATAGTATTCTTCCACAAATAGCTGTACATAAAAAAAGCGATATTATTGCTGCTATACTCCCAAAGGAAGCTCCATATCTACTAAAAAAATCAATAGCCACATTCGTTATTGTAACGGTAATAACAATCATAGCTAATATTTTCCAAAAACTTATACTTTTATTCTTTACTGTTTGTTTAAGTATTGGTGACATAAAAAAACTCCCTGTCTAATATGATACTACCATATTAACACTATTCCTAAATAATTACAATAACTCAAGGAAACTTTGTAGATAGACGAATTTTTTTATGTTCTCTATTTTCAAATGAAAAATGAGGTATGTTGTTTTTCATCTATAAATTTGAGCAAAAAAAATAATCTACATACTAATACTGTAGACTATTTTGCAGCTCTTAAATATTCCTTTGGACCATAATTTCCTTTGGCAGCAGCAGCTTCTGATGGTTTCTTCTTCTCACTTTTCATTATATCTGCCGCAGTATTTTTAATTATATAGTACTGGATATAGACAATTGGAATACATAATAATATCAAAAATATTATTCTAAGTGATAATTTCAAAATAGCCATAGATTCATCATTCCCTCTTAATTTCTATATTACTATAATCTATTCTATTTTTATCCCATTTTTCCTTCTTCGAATCATTAGTTCTTTTGTACTATTTTTTCTAGTTTTGTCGTTTCATGTAGATTAAATTATGGTAATACACATCATATAGTTGTTGATAAGTTTTAGAAATACTATATGTATTCGACAGAAATATGGAAAACCTGTGGATAACGACTTAAAAGGTTTAAAGTTATCAACAGAAATAAATTCTTTTACACAGGACAAAAGCATCTGGTGACATGCTTTTGTTGCAAGCTTTAGAGTCTTTCTAATCAAATAAAAAAAACCTAAAAGGATAAAATCCTCTCAGGTTTTTCATATAAACTGGCAACGACCTACTCTCCCAGGCAGCTTCCCACCAAGTACCATCAGCGCTGAAGAGCTTAACTTCTGTGTTCGATATGGGAACA
>JANQEZ010000002.1 GCA_028278115.1 Clostridia bacterium | reverse complement strand
ATCGCCTTTGCTCTTTGTAAGCTTATCTATGAATCTTAAAAATAGGAATAGACCATTGATGGCACTCTTTTCAAATTGGCTGGACCTATCCACCAGTATTCTGAGGTTTGCTTGTCTTTGTATGCCTCCGGGCATTGCTCCTACATAATGATAGTAGCCGGTTTCTATGAGTATCTTCCAGATAAATTCATCCAGTTTTAAGTATCTTGCCTCTACTCCCCATTTATTTAATTTTTCTAGAAATTCCTTTAGCTTTATTTTAAGCTTATCATCATTGGATGCCACGTAATTTTCAAGGGCTTTATAATAGCTTTCTTCTCTATTTTCCAGTCTCAGTTTTATCAGTTCCTCAATGGTAAATCCTCCAATGGGAGATCTCATAACACTTATGAGGGGCAGGTCTTGTCTTTTATTGTCTATAAGCTTAAGCAGGTCTAGGAACATGTTTATTTCGATTGTATCGAAGTATCCGGAATTGTCATCGGTATATACGGGAATTCCTTCTTTTAAAAATACCTCTGTAAATATTGGAGCCCATGTCTTGGGGGACCTAAGAAGTACAACTATATCCTTATAGTCTATTTTCATGTACTTACTTTCCTTTGCATTATAGGTTTCCTGTCCAATTAGACATTTAATTCTAGCCGCAGCAAAGCTTGCCTCGGCTTCTACACCCGACATTTCCTGCAGCTCCTCGGAGATTTCATCCTTTGACTGAATTACATTTTCAATGATGTTCAATTCTATATTGGGGTCATCAATTTCTTTGAAATCCAAGGCTTTATAGAGATATGCCTCCTTGGTATAATCAATCTCTCCAAGGGTTTTGGTCATGAAGCTTTTAAATAGATAGTTTATTCCATCTAAAATCTCTCCTCTAGTCCTAAAGTTCTGAGATAAATCTATTCTTCTATTGAGTCCTTCTCCTTCCCTGTCATAGGTTTCATACTTCTCTATGAAAAGGGAAGGGTCTGCTAGTCTGAATCTATATATACTCTGCTTTACATCTCCAACCATAAACAGATTATTTTTTCGCTTTATATGATTTAAAATCGTCTCCTGAACAATATTGCTATCCTGATATTCGTCGACGAAGATATGCTCGAACTTTTTGCTGTACTCCTCCTGAACTTCATCCCCCTCAAGTATCTCCAAGGCATAATGCTCAAGGTCATTAAAGTCTAAAATCCCTTTATCAAGCTTCTTTTCACTATACCTATCCCCAAATTTAATAACTACTTCTCCAAGATATTTCATCATAGGGTGTATGGCATTTATTTGATTTAGGTATTCATCAAAGCTTTTTACCAAGACCTTCTCCTTAAGGTTTTTTATATTGTCTTTGTATTTATCCCTCAGCTCCTTGACTTCCTTTTGAAGCCCTTCGTCCACCTCCTGCTTTCTATTTCCCCGTATTGTTTTAAGCTTTGGGTGCTTTAGGTCATATATGCTTATATAAAACTCATCCATACTGGAATCTAAGGTCATAAGAAGGTCTTTAATATTGCTTTTATCTATTAGCAGGGCTTCTTCATATTCCTTGGGTCCTGAGGATTTATTACAATCCTCTATGGCTCCCTGTATGATTTCCCTTGAGCCTTCAAGCTCAATTTTAATGCTGTCCTTTATGGTTTGAACCCACTTACTATTTTCAAACTCCGACTTTGTCATCTTAAAGTCTTCGGCACTTTCTTTAAGCCATTTCCTTGGATAGGGCTTACTCTGTATAAATCCATAGATTTTAAGTATCAGCTCTTGAAGCTTTATGTCTTCTCTATTGCCTCCAAAGCCTTCAACCAGTTGTATAAAATACTCGTTGGCAGCTTCATATTCATCCTCCAAGATCTCCTCTAGAGCCTCTTGAATCAAGATGCTTGTCTCAGTAATGTCCCCTATTCTAAAGGATGGGTCGATGCCTACTAGATGAAAGTTTTTCCTCACTATATCAATACAAAAGGAATGGAGGGTAGTTATGTAGGACCTGCCTAAAAGGGCTATCTGCCTTCTCAGATGCTCTTCAAATTCTGACCCATTTTCTATTTCTTTAATAAGGGCTCCAAGTATCCTCTCCCTCATTTCACCTGCTGCTGCATTGGTAAAGGTCACTATCAAAAGCTTGTTTATGTCTATCATGTCCTGAGTAATTAGCTTGATTATTCTTTCAACCAATACTGCTGTTTTTCCGGAGCCGGCTGCTGCCGATACTAGAAGATTCTTATTCCTTGTCTTTATTGCCTTTTCCTGATCCTTAGTCCATTTTGGCATCTTTTTCCCCCCTCTCGGCGGATTCTATTTTTTTAAGCACTTCGTCGTCCTTTAGCTTTCTTATGATTCTATAGTTATTGTTCTCAAAATTCTTATCAAACTGACATATGGCTTGATAACCGCAATAGGTACAGGAGATATTGTTATCCACCTTGCAGGGCTGTATCTTTATATTTCCCTTTAATATTTCTCCAGCGATTTCAATTACAAGGTTTTTGACATGCCTTATTAGGCTGTATATTTCTTCTTCCTCCAATACCGATGAGCTCTTGCTAAAGTCACCGTCTCCCTTTAGGTTAACGGGAATCACTAAAGAGCTTCTCTCCTCCTCTATATGCCTATCCATAGCCTTTGCAATCTTTATGTCCTTTGCAATAATTCCATCCATTTTAAGCTTTCTCATTATCTCTTTTTCGATATTTTCTATATTGGTATCCTGGGATTGTACCATTGGATCATCCAATCTAAAGTAAAATACTCCCCCGGGATGGGCTTCATCAATTATAAGCTTATCTTTATTTTCCATGACTGCATCTAGGTATACGATGAGTTGTATTTGAAGTCCATAATATACATCCGACAGGCTAAATTTCTTTCTGCCAGATTTATAATCTATAATTTTGACATAGCTTCCATCCTCATTTTTTAGGATATCTATTCTATCTATTCTCCCCTCCAGCTTTATCTCCTCACCCTGGGGAAGCTCAATAATTATGGGAGGAACTCCCCTTAGGCTTTTATCACCAAACTCCAGCTCGTATAGGGAAGGGGTAAATTCTCCCCTCTTGATATGCTCTGTTAAAGTCCAAGCTGCCCTCTTGCTTACTCTTTTTAATTTGTTGACTAGGTATTTATACCTGTGGCTGCTTTCCAATATTTTATACCCAAACTTTGGAGCTATATCGTCGATTATTCTCTCAACAATTTCGTCACTTTTTTCTTTATTTATATCCCTCCACTGAAGGTTTTCAATGGACAGCTGCTTTGAGAAGTTTTCCATTGAATCATGAAAGAGCTTACCTATATCAGGAATTCTCACTTTATACTCTTTTCTCTCCTCGGGCTTCAATCCATAATTTATAAAATGGGCAAATGGGCAGTTTACAAATTTTTCAAGTCTTGAAATACTTGATTTAAGGGGGGCATTATATAGAGTTTTAGCCCTTTCCTTACCTATATACTTCTCTTGGTTATTATGGAAAAGTCCCTCCAGCATCATGTCACGTCTTTGCTGCCATTCCTTGGCTCCATAATACCAATCATAAACTTCCTCCCACAGCTCCAATACTGGATTACCATCGAGCCTCAGCCTTAGATTTTCTATTAAATACTTAAAGGTTGGTGTTGGCAGTGAAACTAAATCCAACTGCCTTATTTCATCCTCCTTAGTAGTACCCTTCATTATATCGCTGCTAGGTATTAGCTTCGGGTATAGCTTTTTAATTATATCTATGAGTATTGAAGGTCTTAGGGCTTTACCCTCACTATCGGATAATGCATAGCTTATCCAAAGGTATTCAGATGGCTTTGATAGTACAGTATAAATTGAAAATTCTTCCTCTTTAAGTCTCGTCTCGCTGTCGGAGGGAAGCTCTATCCCCTTTTCCTTGATGAGTAGTTTTTCTTCATCAAGCAATAGTCCATTATCATCTAAGTCCGAAGGCAAAATCCCATAGTTTACACCAACTAGGAATAGTGCTTTTATATTGTGACTCCTAGACCTTTCAAGATTTCCAACAAGGACCTGGTCAATTGTGGGAGGTATTATTCCCACTTTATATTGTATAAAACCTGCCTCTAGAATCTTTCTGTATTCTCTAATATTGACTTTATTGTCTCCTAAAATCTCCACCAATTGGTTAAAGACTTCCATTATTATATTCCATATCTGTGTATATTCATTTACATATTCCAGTTTTCCCTTTTCTTTAAGATCCTCTATCCAGCAGTCCAGCTTTTCTTCAATTCCCAGGCTTACTAGAAAGTCAAAGAAATGGCTGCTAAAATCGGAAACAAGTCTCTTACCCTTTAGCTTATCCTTAATATCAATAAAGGGGGCTATGAATTTCCGACGAATCTCATTTATTTCCTCTAAATATTCAATATCTACATTTTCATATTGAAATTCCTTAAACCACCGATCTCCCGATATTCCATACTCTAAAACGAAATTCTCGATTTTTTCAGTTTCTTCTTTATTTAAGGAAGTGAATCCCGTTTTGATAAATCTAAAAACATCCTCATATTTATAATGTCTACTTATTATGTCCATTGAAGAAAGTATTAGCTTTATTATGGGATTATTCATTATGCTTCTTTTTTCATCTATGAAAAATGGAATCCCATATTCATTGAATACTCTTTTTATTGTCAGGCTGTAGCTTTCCATTGCAGCATTTACAAGGGCTATATCCTTCCATCTATAGCCTTTATCCCTGACTAAAGATATAATTTTACATGCTACATTTTCTATTTCAGTATTCTGATTTGTTCCTGAGAACATGTCTATCCTTTTAACTTCTTTGTTATATCTATTATATGGATAGGCATATATTTCCCTTTCGATATGCTGTAGCTCTGGGTATTTTTCTGACTGCTGGTTTAATAGGGTTTGGGTTTCCTTTATATTATGTCTGCTGGCAAGCTCCCTTATCTTTTTAAAGGTATTATCGGTTGGTTTGAACAGCTCCTTATCCCTTTTGTTACCACTTGTATCAATCGTTAAGGCTATATTCATTTTCTCTACCTTAAGGGCGAGCTTTTCTAAAATCCTATACTCCTGGGATGAAAAGCCGCTAAAGCCATCTATCCAAATTTCAGCTCCGTCTAAAAATCTAGCCTCATCTATTTTTTCAATAAGCATACTGAGCTTGTCCTCTTCGTCGGTATATCTTCCATCCATGTACTGAGTAAATCTTTCGTACATAAAGCCTATGTCCCTAAGCTTTTTGGTAAAGATATTTTCTTCTTCAAAGGACATTACCATCTCTTTTAATGCCTCGGGAGAGATATCATTTCTTTTAAACTCTGTTATTAGTGTGCAAAAGTTTGCTAAGAAGCCTTGTTGTTTACTGGCTTTTCCATATATCTCTAGCTCTTTAGAATATTTATCAAAGAGTCTCTTTAAGACCATAATTTTTCCAAGCTCGTTTATGTCTATTCTTTTAAGTCCTCCTACTTCGTTAAAGACCTTATATGCAAGTCTTTCAAAGCTTATGACCTCAGTCCTCATTATACCGGGAAGTTCATTTGTCCTTATAAGGTCAAATTCTGTTTGCAGGGTAAACTGCTCGGGTACAAATAAGAAAAGCTTGTTTTCTTTATTCTGTGCTAATTTATCTTTTATTTCTTTAAATATTCTCTGGGTTTTTCCACTCCCAGCTCTGCCTAGTATATATCTTATTTTCATATTATCTCCCCTTCTATAAAGGCGGTTTTAGCTGCAATTTCTATGCTGTAGGTTCTAAGTTTTTAAGTTAGATTTCTGGGTATTAACGTATATAGATGTGTGACCCTGAAACTTAACCTTTTTTTGAAATATTTCTCAGACCAAAAATAAAATACTTAATTTGGCTAATAGCTAACGGCTAACAGCTCACAGCAAAACATTGAGAGTAAAACTTCTCGGTCATCCATCTATAAAAGATCAAAGCTATATTTAAGCATTATCAGAGTCTAACTATTATCATATTTATATATCTATCTAGATTATATACCATTTCTATATTTATTTTACTATATCCTTTATGAGATTTATTGAAATTTGGTTAATATCGAATAAAGCTTATGAAATTTTCTCACTTTAAAGTCATCTTGCGAAAAAACACGTATATTGTCGATAGATTTTCTTTTTTTCTTCGGAAAATATCAGACTTTATAGAAAAACTTATTTAAATAATTCATATTATTTGATAAAATAATTAAATAACATGTATTCAATGTATAT
>JANQEZ010000001.1 GCA_028278115.1 Clostridia bacterium | reverse complement strand
ATCGCCTTTGTTCCGACTTGAAAGCTGCGACCGTTAACCCTAAGAGCCAAGAGCTGAGAGCTAAGAGCCGACAAAGCGATTTCATCGCTTTCGTCCAAGGAGGAATTAAAATTGAATTTTGATGCATTGAAATACAATTATCCGTCACAAAGAAGTGTAGTATATGCTAAAAAGGGTATGGTAGCAACATCACAGCCACTGGCTGCACAGGCTGGATTAGATATATTAAAAAGGGGTGGAAATGCAATAGATGCAGCAATAGCTACTGCTGCATGTTTAACCGTTGTAGAGCCAACCTCCAATGGTATAGGTGGAGATGCCTTTGCATTAGTATGGATTAATGGGAAATTACATGGATTGAATTCCAGCGGACCAGCACCTAAAAATATCTCAATAGATGAATTAAAAAATAAAGGATATGATGAAATTCCAAAATTCGGTGTTATACCAGTGACAGTTCCTGGTGCACCAGCAGCCTGGGCTGAATTATCCAAGAAATTTGGAAGACTATCCCTTGAAAAGGCTTTAGAGCCGGCAGTAGAATATGCAAAGGAGGGATATCCCATATCCCCCTATGTAAAAAAATCATGGGATAGAGCATATAAATTATACAAGGAGCAATTAAAATCAGAGGAGTTTAAATATTGGTTTAAGACCTTTACCAAGGATGGAAGACCGCCTAATATGGGGGAGCTATGGCAATTACCTGACCATGCAAAAACACTAGCATCCATAGCTAAAACCAATGCTGAGTCCTTTTACAGAGGTGAAATAGCTGAAAAAATAGATAAGTTCTTTAAAAAATATGGGGGATATCTAACAAAAGAAGACTTAAAATCCTTTAAGCCTGAGTGGGTAGAGCCTATTAAGGTGAATTATAGAGGCTATGATGTATGGGAGATTCCACCTAATGGTCAAGGCTTAGTTGCACTTATGGCTTTTAATATTCTTAAGGGCTTTAAATTTATAGAGAAAGATAGTGTAGATACTTATCATAAACAAATTGAAGCCATGAAGCTTGCATTTTCAGACGGACAGAAATACATTACCGATTATGGAAAGATGAGTGTTAAAGTAGAAGACCTGCTTTCTGAGGCTTATGGCATGGAAAGACGAGGAATAATTGGAGAAGAAGCCCTTATGCCAGAGGCAGGAGAACCCGATAAAGGGGGAACGGTTTATCTGGCAGCAGCAGACGGCGAAGGAAATATGGTTTCCTTTATTCAAAGCAATTATATGGGATTTGGCTCGGGGATAGTGATCCCAGATACTGGTATAAGCCTGCAAAATCGTGGACATAATTTTTCCTTTGACTCATCCCATGATAACTGTTTAGAGCCTGGTAAAAGGACTTACCATACAATTATTCCGGGATTTTTAACAAAGGATAATAAGCCCATAGGACCCTTTGGTGTCATGGGAGGCTTTATGCAGCCCCAAGGACATCTTCAGGTGATAATGAACACCATAGATTTCAATTTAAATCCCCAAACAGCCTTAGACGCACCCCGTTGGCAGTGGGTAAAGGATAAAACCATACATGTAGAGCAGCAGTTCCCAAATCATATAGCCCAGGAACTAATGAGAAGGGGACATGATATTAAAGTAAAGGCTGACTCTGGAAGCTTTGGAAGGGGTCAAATCATCTGGAAAAATGAATCAGGAGTGCTTTGCGCAGGAACAGAAGCTAGAGCAGATGGAACCATAGCCCCATGGTGAAGAGTTGCAAGTTCCAAGTATTAGGGTATTCCTAATAAGCTTGGTGAGAAGATAGTTTAAGTTTAATGTTTTAACTGAGCTTATCTTCTTCTAAAACTTATTAGATAGACCCTAATACTTGGAACTTGGAACTTACAACTCACACACTCCTCACCCTACCCTCTATAAGCCTCTATAGTCTGCCTTATATACTTCACAGTTTTAAAAACAGCATCCTCAACAGAGTAATCGACTTGATCATTTAGTATTCTAAGGAGCATACCTTGATAAATCAATAGAATCATTTCATTTATGTCTTCTAAATAATCCTCTTTAAAAAAACCTTCATGGGCACATTTTTGTAAAACTGCCATATCTCTAATATAAATATTGTTTTCCATAAGCATTGGAAGCACGTCTGTAGATTGATTTCCTAATTCCTCAGGGAAAATTGAATAGTATTTCTTTATGACGTCGTTAATCGAATCTCTATATTTATCGAAAAAGATAGTATAATAAATTTTGGGTTTGCTAAATGAATGGAAACAAAAGCACTCCCAAATCCGTAAAAACTTATCTAAAGCATTGTGGGAATCCTTTAGATATTCTGGAAGACTAAGGGCATAGTCCTTCAAATATTTCATAGAAGCAAAGAAAAGTAAATGGTCTAGGTCTTGAAAATAGTTATATAAAGTCGCACTATTATAGCCAGCTATATCGGCTACCTTCCTAATAGTAACAGCCTGTATACCTTCGGTTTCAATAATTTGATTTGTTGCATCAATAAAATAACCCATCATACGTCTTTTTTGTATCTTCTTTTTCATCATCGTCATCACCAACTGTTGCAGTATAGTTTGATTTTAAAGCCATTTAATATTATAACATAATGAAAAATTATTTAAACTCTATGGAGAATTATAAATTTTGGTGACATAATAAATTACTGTCATTTTGAAAGTATGATAAAATTAATCGGAGAAGCTATAAAAAAGATTGAAAATAATCGTGATTATAAAATAAACAAATTTACAATCAAATTTGAAGTATAGGGTTTTTAGAGTAAAACTTAACTTATA
>JANQEZ010000431.1 GCA_028278115.1 Clostridia bacterium | reverse complement strand
TATCCTTTATATCTTTATTAATCTTTTTCTCTAAAATCATATTTCCCTTTTTCCCCAATATATATATGGTTCGATTTGTAAATACTAAGACCATATCATCAATAGCGTCTAAACCCTTTATTTCACCAGCAACGGGAATTTTATTTAAGATATTTCCTTCTAAATCCAATTGACCTATTAAGTTTTGGTTTTTAGTATCTATTATAGTATTCTTCTTATTTACAAGATTAAGTAAAAGCAGCTTTTCATTCCTAAAGATGCCGTTATTTATAATCTCCTCAAGTCTTTTTTCCCATAGAACCTCATCCTCATCAGATAACATCATTACTTTACTCTCTCCAAGGGCTAATAGCTTGTTTGTATCTGTTAAAAATATCTTATAAATAAGAGCATTGTCATACTTTTTACCGGCTAAGACCTTTCCATCAAGGGAATAGAATAAGATATTACTATAGAATTTTTGCTCCTCAACTGCCAATATTGTAAGGGCAACCGTGGTGTTATCCTTAGATAAGTCCCCGTCAAAAACTTCTCCCTTTGGTATCACAAAGCTTGAAGCTATCTCTCCATCAGGATTTAGAACATAGACTTCCTTTTCAAGCATAACCAGAACATATCCCATCTCATTAATTTTTAAATCAATTATTTCCTTTTCAATATTTATTTGACACTTGATATTGCCTTCATAATCTATATAATAAATCTCACCATTTAAAGGATTTGCTAATACTATATTGCTCAAATTACCCTTTATGATAGAATCACCATTTATCATTATTTCTTTTTCCCAGACCATTTCCCCATCTTTACTATATGCACTAAGCTTACTTTCTTCAAACTTAAAAATATATTGATTAAAGGTATCTACATTGACCCTTCCTTCATCCTGCTTCTTATCTATGTATTCAATGCTTCCTATCTTCTTTATACTTACCTTATCACCTCTTAATATAGATTCTATGCTTGTCCAAAGTCTTATAGTACCAAATATTATAACAAAAATAGTTAATAGAAATATTATAAATCTCATCCTATTAGGTCTTTTTCTTTTATTAGCCAAGCTTTTCACTCCTTAATGAACAAAATCTACTCTAGCCTATATTATAACATAGTACACCAGTGGCTACAGCACTATATTAGCCTAATGAAGCTTATGATAGCCTAGAAAATAATCTAATACCAGTCTAAATATAAAACAGGAAATAAGTCCTTCAAAGGATTCATTTCCTGTTAATACTATTATATAAGAATTTAAAGCCTATACCACTTCCATCATCATTATGGCTATATCATCAGCAAAATCATTATCTGAAAAACCCACCACATCATCAACAATATTATCTATTAAGACTCCACTGTCTATAGGCAGATTCCCTTTACATATTTGCAAAATACGATCAGAATAGATTTCCTTATGTTGATTTCTTGCTTCACTTATTCCATCGGTATAAAAAAGTATCCTGTCACCACTATCAAGCTTTATATTTTGCTCCCTATATTCTACATCATCAAAAAGATTGCATATAGGAAGTCCGGGCAAAAAGATTTCATGTACTCTATCATTGTTAAAGATAATGGGCATACAATTATGACCACCATTTACAATCCTCATATTAGAGGTTTTCCTATTATAGACTCCGTATAAAATTGTTATATAATAATTATCGTCAAGTCCCAATTCCTTATATCTAGAATTTAAATAATTTAGCGTATGTACTGGGTCAAGGGCATCTACTTTAAGACTTTTTAGAGTCTGCCTTATAAACATTGTCATCATAGAGGCCGTAACACCATGACCGGAAACATCGGCCATATATATACCAATATTATCTTCATCTATGTTGATAATATCGAAAACATCTCCACCCAACATTTCGCTTGGAATATATTTTGAATAAATTTTTATAATACCATTATATATACCATCCTGGGGAATTATTTTTTGCTGAATATATTTTGCAAAATCCAAATCCTTTTTCATTTTAAGATTCTGCTCAACTATGGTTTTTTCCATCTTTCTTTTTTCAGTAACATCTCTAAAAACTTCTACAGCACAATAAATCTCACCATTCTCATCACGTATTGGTGAACTGACAACAGAAAAAATCCTGTCTCCTACAATTTCTTCCTTTTTAACTATCTTACCATTCATTATCGTTGTTTCACAAATACAAGTCTTACATCTACAGTTCTTCCCTAAAGCCGTATAACAGACTTTTCCCAGTACATCTCCAAGCAGCTCCTTCATTGGCTTATTGAGAAAAATTATTCTATTATTCCTATCTATAACCCTTACAAGGTCAATCATACCCGCTAAAATATCTTGGGTAAATCGTTTCTGCCTCTCAAGTTTTTGGGTTAGTATATTCTCCATATTCGACTCTCCATCTTATATAATTATTAACAACAGTAGCACCATCTTACATGATCATTGGTCTTTGAAAAACCTCTAGATTTAAAAGCAAATATCTTTATGCCATAAGAGCTTTTAAATTTACTGTATATAAATATTCTGTACGGAAACTCAAAATCCTTGTAACGATTTCAAAACAATTTATTTTTTCTTGGGGTCAGGCTTTAAAGATTTAATATCTTCTTTAAATCACTCTCAATATTATTTCTACCTTCATCATTACTTAAAACAGCCGAAATACTTGATTGAGATATATTTAAAATACCTGCTAACTCCTTTTTAGTTATATCTTTGTTATTTTCAAGCAAGTAAATTACAGCTTTTCTTGCCTGTACCACTATTCTCTTTTGTGTCCTCCTTTTAATATCCTTTATATCAATATTATAATATCTTGATACCTTTTCTATTGCTTCATTCAAAGAAATACTATTCTTAAAATCATAATCATCCTCTCTTTGAATATTATTTATGGTGGGCTTTAAGTCATTTGAACTTAATGTTTTGACCACTGAATCTTCTTCTCCCATAAACTCAACAAATCTATTAATGTCATTTTCAAATAAGCTTAGGGGAAAATTTTTATCTATTAAATCATACCCTTTATTTACATATTCTAAATAACTACTGAAGGAATATTTTAAACCTTTTTCATCAAATATCCTTAGAGGATTTTGATGAATATATCTTATTAGTGTCAGTAAGTACTCATCTTTATCACAAAGTATAGCTTTATATCTTTGCTGAAAAACATGTCCATTTCTTTCATTTCTTTGGTTAAATCTTTGAGTGAATACTTGCTGAATGCCTTGCATTATTTTACTTAACGGGGTTTTTCCAACTTCTATAAGCATATGAACATGATTGTCCATTATTACATAGGCATATAATTTAAACTTATATCTTTCCTTATATCTCTTAATTATCCTAATGTATTCTTTTTTCCATCTGTCATCCTGAAATATAAATTCTCTATTGTTTCCTCTACATATTACATGATATAAAGCTCCTTCATAGTGTATCCGTGGCATTCTTGGCATTTCATCACCTCTTAATTATATCTACATTATATCATAATTACTCTAAATCATTAAATCTTTAAAGCCTGACCCTGAATTTTTATTTAAGCAAGCCATCGCTTTTTTATTTTTTATTAAGCAATGGCTTATTATGATTCTAAAAATTTCTTTTTTTCCTAGAATATTTCTATGGTTTTTTTAAATTTCTGCCTACAATATACCCCATTACACTTAATATGTAAATTAAAACTATACTTAAAGCAACAAACTTTATGTCTGGGGGCATATCCAAGAGATATCTTAATCCATAAAGAGGACCTGCAAAATAAAGAGCACTAGGAACAACAATAATTAGAAGACTATTAAAATAACCTACAGCAAATAGTAAAAGCCCTGTACCCCAGTAAATAGTACATAGTTTTAAAAAATAGTCTGCTTTCTTCTTGCCCATATATACCCCATATAAAAACCATATACCTATGAATAGTATTGAAAAAAGAAGCTGATACATGCTTGGCTTTTCCCCTTTAAGATATGCATCAAAATTCATTATACTAAAAAAGATAGGGGCTATAAATATGCAGATTTTAATCATTATCCTTTTATTAGTCTGGAACACTGCTTGTAACTTTTGTTAAGTAATTTACCTGGGATTTTGGAGTTACTGCTGTTCCACTATGGTGATCTCTTCCCCAAAAAGAGTTTTTTGTCACATCCCAATATGTGCCATTGCCATAAACTCTAAATCCATACCATTCATAAATATATTCAACAACGCCATCACATCTCATTGAACTTATCTCATCATGATCTACCCATGTTCCACTTGTACTAGTGTCATAATATACTTGATATGCCAAATTATAAGGAATTTTTTCATTAATCAGTTTTCTTCCCATTGAAACAAATAAATCTCTTTGACTTGAGCTTGGATTTGAATTAGGTCTGTAAACTCCTTTAAATGTCTTACCATCAATAAAATTATCCCAAGTGTCCCATTTCACTATATCGTTAGAACCAAAACCACCAGGGTGATGTGTAACAGGTTTATAATCTGTACTATAAGGCTCATCCATAATTCCTGCGTGCCAATTAGTATTGAAGAAAACACCATCTCGGTATATCGCATATCCTTGATAGCCTGTAGCTGCGTTAACATTAATGCTGAGCATTGTAATTAATAAAAATGTAGCAATTACACTAATAAAAAGTTTTTTATCTTTTTTCATAATTATCTCACCTCATCTTTTATTTGATTAATTAATCTTTATTTATCTAACCACTTTTGATTTCCTTTTAGACCATTCAATCTCATATTTTTAAGTACATCATTACATCTCTTCAGTAAATCTTTATTTTCAATACTTTCTGCAACTATTTCAAGATTTGCAATCAAATCTGAAATAGGAAGAATCTCCATAGCTTTTACAACTAGCTCAACATCTGCCTCAGTAGGATTTTTGGACAAAATCTCTTTCAACACCATAAAATTTTGATCAACAGCAAAAACCTTCAACTCTCTATCAATAGATTCGTTTTTAATAATCTCATCTATTGAAGCTTTACTCATTAATTCAGAGAGCGCAAAAATTGAAGAGTCTTTTAGAGAATTATCATTTGTAGTATTAACAATTTGCAAATTAAGATTTATGAAATCATTCTCTAATCCAGCCAACTCTTTATTATCTAATTTATTGCTTTTTAAGTATTTTACAGTAGCTTTCAGAGATGCTGATACTTTTTCTTCTGATTCAGATTTGTAATTTGAAAGAACTTTTTTTGCAATTTTATATGCTTCTTCACTGTTTGTATTGCTTAGTTTTTTCAAGCTCATGAAAGCTAAAACTCCATTATCTTCTTTAAACAAATCTCTTAATAGAGTAACATCATCTTTATTGAATCTTGAGTTAGCTACAATCTTAACCTTAACATCTTTTCTTACAGTATTTTCTTTAAGAAGTTTTTTAAGTTCATTTTTTGATAAGTTATTTTCATTTTTAACAGTAAATAAGTCAACCATTACTTGTTGTGTTGTTGGAGAATATGTATTATTCTGTATTACCTCAAGTATTTCGGTATTTTTAAATTCATCTTTCCTTTTAAATATTTCCTGTGCAAACGGAATTAGAACATTGATGTCAGTTGCTTTTTCTAATTCAGTTGACAGAGAGTTAGCATCCTCAATCAGTTGTTCTTTACTTAATTCTTTTAATTGCTTTTTAATTTCTACTTCATCTTTCTGTCTATACTTCTCTAACATTAACTTTGTATCTGCCGTACTATCATTTGTTGCAAAAACTTGGGCCACTAAAGAAACAAGTACTAAACAACAAATACTTAATAAAACAATTTTTTTACTTCTTAACATAGCAAAACCTCCTGCGAATTTGTAATTTATTGTTATCATATCATATATTATCATGGTTATAATGCAAAAAATGTACAATTGTGTAAAATATGTAAAAACGTAATATTTTCTTAATATATCTTAATTTCAGTTTTTTAGTTCATCAGTTATCATTTTGCATTAAGTTTAGAGTCAGCATTCATATCAAAAGATGAGAGATAATTGAAAATATCCTTATAAGTTTTTTTATACTAAAATTTTTAAGATTATATATAGATCTAATACACAGAAATATGACCTAATTAATTTTTGTAATATCATAATAGGCAATGAATATAGCCTTTAAATATTTAATATATTTTTAACGTCATTCCTCAGCTTTCTTTTGCTTAATTACCTAGATTTTGTACAAATAACTAGGTAGTGTGATTTCTCGTAAAGCAGGAACAGGTCGTGCTAGAGCTGAAGAGATCGACACTGTGATAGGTGAGTATATTAACCCGCCTGCTTTGTTATGTACAGATACAGCAACGAATTATAAAAAATTTTTCAATATAAAGGGATTACAGCACGAAACGGTCAATGTGCGACAAAAATGCGTGAAGAAAGGCATATAACACATTCAGCATGTAAATAACTTTCATAATCGCTTAAAAACTTGGATGAAACGTTTTCAAGGTATTGCAATAAAATATCTCGACAACTATCTCCATTGGTTCAGTTGACTAGATTTAGGGAAAAATTTAGCATTTAAAAATCGAGTTGAACAAATGCTTATTTCAGCGTGTCAAAAATTGAATTATACAACTGTCAATGCTCTAAGGGGTATCGCATAAAAAAACCGTCTGTTGACGGTATCTTCTCCTTATTAAGAAGTGTAAAATTATTTCTTAATTGATTTCATAATTAAGCTAATTACGACTGAAAGAATTGTAAAAACCACAACCCAAATAAAGAAAGATTCATTGAAAGCAGTAAAAGTTAAAATGGTGAACACAACGAAAGTTAATAGTGGCATTATAAACCATCTTCTTATAACAAGGAAACCGATGATTGATGTTACAAGAACAATAACAGGACATATAAAAAATACTAAAAGAAATTCCATATCTTTCATTCCCCCTTTTTGTAAATTATACCAATATATATCCTAAAAATCACAAAATTTATGAAAACAACTATTTTCCATGTTGTATTTTCTAAATATTTAGAAAAATTTATGCTAGTAGAAGTTTACTTTAATATTCCGTATAAACCTACACCTATATAGGAATAAATATCTGGGATTAGTTGAATTAGGTTTTACAATTTCTATTATATCAAATGTCTAGTACGCTATATACAGGGTAATTAAATAAGTCAATCATTACTTTTTTATTGTGAAAGAGCATGCACTGATTGCGCTTATAATTATTTACAAAGCAATATTTATCTTACTTATTTTTCGTCATAGCCATTAAAATCCTTGCTAGAAATTTACATATTTTTTACAAAAAATAAAAAATAAGAAACAAATCCTAATACGTGATTTGATCCCTATTTTCAATAATTATTTCCAACCTAAAACCTCTAATAAAAAAATACTATTTATTCCCTTCTCCTCGGCGGCCTTGGTCCAAAGTATTGATAGTAATAGCATTTAATACGGCCATTGTAGAGCTTTCTATTTTTATCGGCTTTTTTACAGAAGCACTGCTGGAATTCCTCATGGGAGGTAATCACATAGTATGACCATGTATCTAGATTTGTGAATACTCTTCCCATCTCTTTATATAGGTTTTCTACTTCTTTTTTCTCGCTAAGTCTTTCTCCATAGGGCGGGTTGCATACTATATATCCATATTTTTTCTTTGAGCTTAGCTCATTAACTGACCTTCTTTGAAAGTGGATGCAATCATCTACTCCTGCTTCGATTGCGTTATTCATGGCTATATTAGTTACCCTGCCATCTATGTCGTATCCGGAGATGTTTAACTCTATGTCGTGGTCTATGGCTTCATAGGCTTCTTTTTTCACCTTTTTCCACAGCTCCTTGGGAATCATATCCCACTCCTCTGAGATAAAGCCTCTATTAAGTCCTGGAGCTATATTTCTTCCTATTAGGGCCGCCTCTATTGGAATAGTTCCTGAACCACAAAAGGGGTCAATTAGTGCTCTATCTGGACGCCACCTGCTTATTTTTATCATTGCAGCTGCCAGGGTTTCCTTGAGGGGTGCTTCGCTTCCAACCTCTCTATAACCTCGTTTATGGAGCCCAACTCCGCTAGTATCTATTGACACTGTTACTTTATCCTTTAGTATAGAAACCATTATAGGATACTTACTTCCCGTTTCCTCAAACCAATCCTGCATATAGGTTTCCTTCATGCTTTCAACTACAGCCTTTTTGGAAATAGCTTGGATATCCGATAAACTAAAGAGCTTTGATTTTACTGATTTTGCATTGACGGGGAAATTGGCATCTATGGGAAGATAATTTTCCCATGATAATGCCTTTACCTGCTGAAAAAGCTCCTCAAAGGTTGTGGCTGTAAACTCTCCCACCTTTAAATATAATCTGTCTGCACATCTAAGCCATAGATTAGACCTACATATTGCTTCTTCATTTCCTGTAAATGTTACCCTTCCGTTTTCAACAACAACATTTTCGTAGCCTAGTTCCTTAATCTCCCTAGCAACTACTGCTTCTATTCCAAATGCAGCGGTAGCTATTAAATTAAACTTTGCCATTTTATCTCTCCTAATATCTATGGATATGCTGCAAAGCAGTAGGATATCTTATGTTTTGCCCATCAAAGCTATTGAATTCATTCGTCCAATGGCTAGTAGCAAAAACCTTTTAGGTACATACTTAAGGTCACATAACCATATTTATATTGTTATAGGGTTTTTTAGAGTAAAACTTAACTTATACATGACCCAAATATGCGATGATTCTGGGCATTTTGGGGTGTGTATAAGTTGTAGTTTTACCTAAAATACCTATA
>JANQEZ010000386.1 GCA_028278115.1 Clostridia bacterium | reverse complement strand
ATTAGAGGAGAATGACATAGAAATTGATGAAAATAATATAATTGAAGAAAGTGATTTTACAGAGCTCCGTGGCTTTGAAGCAATGAAAAAAATTCTAAGCTATAATATTCCCGATGCTGTAGTAACAACCGATGATTTAATTGCATTTGGTGTTATGAAGGCAATCAAAAAATTCAGCGATAAAATTATTTCAATTGTTGGATTCAATAATACACTATTAGCCGATTATAAAACACCTTCTTTGACATCAGTTGATATAAACTCTGAAAAGTTAGGGTACTTTGCAGCTAAGCTGCTAATAGATAAATTAGAAAATAAAGAAATGAGAACTACTAATTATATAGTTGATACACTTCTAATAGAAAGAGAGTCCACTAAATAGATTCCATATAAGATGCCTTTAGGTATGTCATCTTGTGGATTTTATCCACAAGATGACAGGCTTTTGAGAAGGGGTATCTTATTTTTTTAACCAAACTGTGCAATCGATTGCACTAGGTGTCATATTTGTATATGTACATTAGCTTGCCTATATGTATCAATTAAACTTCTAAGTCATACATCTATAAAAAAGGGGGACAATATTTTGAAACTTGGCTTACCAGCTTGGAATTCCTTTGAAAAGGGATTAGAAAAAGAATACTTAATTACAAATGGAATCGGGGGATTTTCTTCTTCTACGATTATTGGAGCAAATATTCGTAAATACCACGGGCTTTTAAACGCTTCATTAGTACCACCAGTTAAGAGGATATTATTCCTCTCAAAGCTTGACGAAACAGTTTTTCTTGGGGATCAGGAATATAAAATACATAGCAATGAATTTAAAGGTAAAAGAGATGACGGATACTTACATTTAAGAAACTTTGAAAATTATTTACTGCCTAAATTTACATTTGGAATTGAGGATGTAAAAATAGAAAAGGAAATAGCAATGGAATATGGTAAAAATACTGTTGCTATTGTTTACAAAGTTGAAACAGGTCATGAGAATATGAAAATAACCTTTAAGCCCCTTGTTAATTATAGGAATCATCATGATGTCAGTGAGAAGGGTGATTTCAAGTATTATCAAGAATATAAAAATAATATACTCAAACTGATTCAAGAAAAAGGGGAAGCCGCACTAAAAATAATATCTAATTGTAGTTATAGAGAGGAAAAGGCATGGTCTTCACCAATGTTTTACAGCAATGAAAAGCAAAGGGGTTTAGCCGATATTGATTTTCACCACATACCAGGAGCTTTTGAATTTGAAATGAAGCCATTTAGACAGTATATTATTAAGTTCACAGCTACCATAGAGGAAGATTCTATAAATGATGCATTAAATATCATAGAAAATGAGAAACATCGTAGAAAAAAACTTATTGAAACTGCTGGCTATCAGAAGGATATCCTTAAGGAACTAGTCATATCCAGCGATCAATTTATAGTAAATAGAGCTTCAACAGGGACTAAAACAGTTATAGCTGGTTATCCTTGGTTTACAGATTGGGGAAGGGATACAATGATCGCCTTTACTGGACTAACCCTTGTAACAAAAAGATTTGAAGCTGCAAAGGAAATACTGCTTACCTTTACAAAGTATATTAAAGACGGTCTAATACCTAATATGTTTCCCGATTCAGATGTTGAGCCAATGTATAATACGGTAGATGCTACACTTTGGTTCTTTAACGCTGTATATAAATATTTAGAATATACTAAAGACGAAGAAACAATAAGGTCACAAATTTATCCATGCTTAAAGGATATAGTAAAGCATCATGTTAAGGGAACTATTTATGATATATATATGGATGCAGATGGATTGCTGTCAGCTGGAGGTCTAGGTACTCAGCTTACGTGGATGGATGTAAAGGTCAATGACTGGGTAGTAACACCTAGACACGGTAAGGCAGTAGAGATTAATGCTCTATGGTATAACTCATTAAAAGTGATGGAATACCTTGCTATTAAATTTGACGAGGATAGTAGCTGGTATAAAAATTTGGCAAATAAAACAAAGGATTCATTCATCAAGAAGTTTTGGAATGAAGATGAAAAATACCTATACGATGTCATCCAAGATGGAAAGCCTGTAGGTAATATTCGTCCTAATCAGATTATTGCAGTAAGCCTCCCCTTTACAATGCTTGATGATTCAAGAAGCATGTCAATAGTCAAAAAAGTTTATCAAAAGCTTTATACCCCATATGGTCTTAGGACATTGAATAAAGGCAATCAGGAATACGTTGGTGAATATAAGGGGGATGTATTAAAAAGAGATGGAGCATATCATCAAGGAACTGTATGGCCGTGGCTTATGGGACCATTTCTAGATGCTTATGCTAAAGTACATGACTATTCTAAAGAAAGTAAAAATAAGATAGAATACATGCTTAATAATTTTAATGAACATATGAAAGATGCCTGTATAGGAAGCGTATCAGAAATTCTTGAAGGAAATGAGCCCTTTGCTCCTAGAGGCTGTCCAGCACAGGCGTGGTCTGTGGCAGAGATATTAAGGGCCTATGTAGAGCTCATAGGAGATATTTAACTATAGAGTGTGACCCTAAAACTTAACCTTTTTTAGAAATATTTCGCAGGCCAAAACTGCAATGACTATTTGGCTAACGGCTGACAGCTCACAGCAAAGCATTTAAATTAAAACTTCTGGGTCACACATCTATATAGAAGTATAATTAGAATATTAAGTTCAGAGGTCTAAATCATTTGAGATTTAGACCCTTTTTTCTGTTTTAGTAATGGTTAAGAATATTTTTTTATTCTAATCAAAAACCCTTTTAAAAAATTATGAATAGTAGTAGTGAAATACTTGACAATTGAGATGAAATTAGATACTATATATATGAAAATGATAATCAATATCAAATATGTATGTAAACTTGGGAGGTCTAATAATGAAAAAAGTATCTATTATTTTTGGAAGTACAACTGGAAATACTGAAAAGGTGGCAGATTTAATTAAAGGCTATATGTCAGACTGTAATGTTTCTGTATCAAACGTTACCGATGCAAAGGACGAAATGGTAAAAGAAGCTGATCTCGTTTTATTTGGTGCATCTACATGGGGCTATGGAGAATTACAGGATGATTTCATACCATACTATGAAAACATGAACAGTGAACTTTTAAGCGGCAAGGATGTTGCTGTATTTGGTTGTGGTGATGAAGCTGGTTTTGCAGATGTATTCTGCGAAGCAGTAAAGTTAATTGCTGAAAAAGCATCGGACTGTGGTGCTAATGTTCTAGGTGATGGCTTAAAGGTTGACGGTGATGTTGATGATAACATAGAGCAAATTGAAGCCTTTGCAAAATCATTAATCTAGTACTACCTTAACAAATTGTTGTATTGAGAAAAAGCCAATTACATCGGCTAAGTGTAATTGGCTTTATTATATTAAGAATATTGCAAATAGTGATGAAAACCAAGTCAGTATTATGAGATAATAATATAAAAATTAGCTTTCAATAGGAGGAATCTCAATATCGCTATCATCCTTTAAAGAAATGTGCATTTCAAGACTTGAATTTAAGGATGCAAAAAAAACATCATTGACATTTCTAACTCCGTGCTGTTCTAATTGCTGCTGCAGCCACTTCTCATTTAAACTTAGCTTTTTTAATACATTTATGTAAATTACACCATCCATAATAACAGGGAAGGCAATAGCAGAAGAGGCATTACGAATTCCTATATCACCCAAGGTTACCTGATCTCTATGGGGCTTTTTTAAAACGCTTAGGCTCCCAGTTTCTTCGATTATTGCTGTTTCCACATCATTAACATCAAAGATACCCTTTTCCCTAAGCATGTGAAGTATATTATCAATAGAATAGCGATTTTTTTTAAGATTCTTCTTAATAAATTTACCATCTTGTATGACCACGGATGGCTCAAAGGTCAGCAGCTTTTCAAACCTGCGATTAGATATTTTAAGTCTTGCAACTATTCTTTGGAGTATAGCCAGTGCAATTATGGCAGCAACTGTGGGCATCTGTTTAATATCAGGATTTCCAATATCTGCTCCAGCAACAGCACCTAAAGTGATAATAATTAAATAATCAAATATAGGTAGTTCTCCTATGGCACGTTTTCCCATAAATATGGTTACAATCAATAATAAGGGCAATATAGTCACTACTCTAATTAGAACAATCAATATTTCCTTCATAGCCTCATTCATTTTATCTTTTATCCCTTCCATTCAAATTCCAATACCTTATTATGATAGTCTCCAAAATTTTGTTTTTAAATACATAAAGAACAAAGTTATTATCTTAAAATAATTGTTTAGAAATACTAATATTATGAAATAAGTATAGTAAGTAGATAATATAGTAATACGAAGGGGTGGTCTAGATGGAAATAGCAGTAGTTGGTCTTGGAAAAATGGGATATAACCTTGCACTTAATATGAAGGAGCATAATCACAAAGTTGTTGTATACAATAGAAGTCATGAAAAAATAAATCAAGCGCAGCAGGATGGGTTTATTGGGACCTATAGTCTTGAAGAAATGGTTAGCAGCTTAAGTACTCCTAGAATTATTTGGCTCATGATACCGGCAGGAAGTGCTGTAGACGAAGTGCTTAGTGAGCTTATCCCGCTATTAGATAAGGGGGATATAGTTATAGATGGGGGCAACTCAAACTATAAAGATACCTTATCTAGATATGAAATGCTTAAGGAAAAGGATATTAAGTTTATTGACATAGGTACTAGCGGGGGTATTGAAGGAGCTAGAAATGGAGCATGCATGATGATTGGTGCAGAGGAAGATGCCTTTAATATAGTGGAGCCGATTATCAAGGATATTTGTGTTGAAAAAGGGTATTTGCACACTGGAAGAAGCGGTTCAGGTCATTATGTGAAAATGATCCATAATGGAATTGAATATGCTATGCTTCAAGCCATAGGAGAAGGCTTTGAGATATTAGAAAAGAGTCAATTTCAATTAAATTTTGAAGAGATATCTAGGGTATGGAGTCATGGCTCAGTTATACGTGGATGGCTAATGGAATTAATGGAAAGGGCATTTAAAAGTGACCCTCATCTTGATTCCATAAAGGGAGTTATAAATTCCTCAGGTGAAGGCTTATGGACAGTTGAAGAGGCCCTTAGCTTAGAAGTTCCTGCCCATACGATTGCAAGCTCTCTATTCCTTCGATATAGATCACAGCAGGATGATACCTTTTCTGGAAAAGTTATAGCAGCACTTAGAAATGAGTTTGGAGGTCATAGTGTTGAAAAGAAGTAGACTATAAAGGGTAGGTGGTTCAAATGCATATTACAAATTATTCATCCTGCATAATGGTTATTTTTGGTGGTACAGGGGATTTAGCCCATAGGAAGCTGCTTCCTGCAATATATAATCTTTATTCTCAAAAAAAGCTATCCCATAATTTTGCTGTAGTTGCAATAGGTAGAAGGGCTAAAACCAGTGATGAATATAGGGAAGAAGTACTTGATTCCCTGCATGCCTTTTTAAAATTTGATGTTGAAAAG
Source organism: Clostridia bacterium (assembly GCA_028278115.1). Lineage (GTDB taxonomy): Bacteria > Bacillota > Clostridia > Peptostreptococcales > Caminicellaceae > JANQEZ01. The sequence goes on along the minus strand of JANQEZ010000386.1, from coordinate 2,970 downwards.
GAAGTTTGGAACAGTATAAAAAATAAAATCTACTATAAGGAAATGGATTTTAGTGAAGGTGAAAGCTATCAGGGATTAAATATTGACTTAATGGAAATTGATGACAGGCATAATACCTGTGGTAATAGAATGTATTATATGGCAGTTGCTCCAGAATTTTTTGGTACTATCGTTGATAATTTAAAGATTAATTGTATGAAATCAAATTATAATGCTTGGAATAGGGTTGTTATTGAAAAACCCTTTGGTAGAGATTTAAATTCAGCAAGGCTTTTAAATAATAAGATAGTAGAAGTTTTCAAAGAAGAAAATACCTATAGAATAGACCATTACTTAGGTAAAGAAATGCTGCAGAATATAATGGTAATACGCTTTGCAAATATGCTCTTTGAACCCTTATGGAATAATAAATTTATCGATCATATACAGATATCTTCCAGTGAAACTGTAGGGGTAGGTGGTCGTGGAAATTATTATGAAAAGTCAGGTGCCCTTAGAGATATGGTACAGAGTCATATGCTTCAACTACTAAGTCTCATAGCAATGGAGCCGCCAAATGACCTAGAAACGAAGTCCATTAGAGATGAAAAGGTTAAGGTCCTTAAGTCATTGGGAAGAAGTAAAATAGCAGATATAAATGAAGTGATCGTCAGGGGTCAGTATGGAGGACTTGTGGACGATTCAGATGAAATTTTAGCATATAGGAATGAAAACAAGGTATCTGAAAGTTCTAATACAGAAACCTTTGTGGCTTTAAAAGTTAATATTGAAAACTTTAGATGGTCAGGTGTGCCCTTTTATATACGAACAGGGAAAAGAATGAAGAAAAAATCAACGGAGATTGTTATTCAGTTTAAATCCCTTCATAACATTTTATACTTCAAAGAAAAGGAACTGCTTCCAAATATGCTGGTTATAAGAGTTCAACCTACAGAAGGAGTATTCTTTCAGTTCAATGCCAAGGAGCCTGGGACTCAGAACAATATTATTCCAGTTAATATGGACTTCTGTCAAAATTGTCATATAGGCATTAACTCACCTGAGGCATATGAACGTCTCTTAAGTGATGTTATTAGAGGAGATGCTACACTATTTGCAAGGTGGGATGAAGTGGAATATTCATGGAGGTTTGTAGATCAAATTTTTGAGGCTTGGGAGGATACCAATCCACAATTCCCAAATTATAAGCCTTGGACCTGGGGACCAAAGGAGTCCGATGATCTTCTTAAAAAAGATAATAGAAGCTGGATTAATTTTTAGAGAAATATTACTATATAGATGTGTGTGCCCCAGAAGTTTTACATTAAATGTTTTGCTGTGAGCTGTCAGCCATTAGCTATTAGCCAAATAGGTATTGTAGTTTTGGTCTGCGAAATATTTCAAAACAAAGGTTAAGCTTTAGGGTCATATATATAAGGAGTTGATAATAAATGAAGATATATGATATATCAATGGAAATACACGAGGAAATGATTGTATATAAAAATAAAATAGAAAAAAAGCCTAAAATCCGAGTAACTAATGATTTCTTGAGCAGCAATTCCTATGAGTCCACTATAACTTTGGGAATGCATACCGGAACCCATATAGACGCACCGCTGCACATGATAGAAGGAGGAGAAACCACCGATAGTATTCCACTGGAAAATTGCATAAAAAAGTGTAAAGTAATTGATTTAACAAATATCACCAATAAAATAACTCAGGAGGATTTGCAGCAGAAAGAGATTTCTAAAGGAGACTTTATTTTACTTAAAACAAGAAACTCATTTTCGCCTGAATTTGATTTTGAATTTGTATATCTTGAAAAAAGTGGAGCTGAGTACTTGAGAGACATAGGTATTTGTGGAGTCGGTATTGATGCCCTGGGCATTGAGAGGGCTCAGGCAGGTCATGAAACCCATAAAACATTATTATCTAAAGGAATTATTATTCTAGAAGGCTTGCAGCTAAAGGAAGTTCCTGAAGGAGAATATACCATATATGCTCTCCCGCTGAAAATCAGAAATGTAGAAGCTGCTCCAGTGAGGGCTGTTTTGATAAAATAGAAAAAAGGATTTAAAATATGAGGAGGTTGTGAATGCATTTTAAAGAGTCAATAATTAAAACTATAGAAAAGCGAAAATCCATTAGAACTTATGAAGATACGCCCATTACAAAAGAGGATTTAGATAAAATAAATGAGTACATGAGTATAGAGGATAATCTAATAGGTCCCTTAGGTAAAAAAATAAAGTTCCACTTAATCAAGGTTAGTAAAAATGTATCTGAAAAGGGTATTAAGGTTGGAACCTATGGCTTTATTAAAAACCCTAAGGCATATATAGTCGGCATAGTAGAAAATAAAAATGAAGCCCTTATTGAATTTGGATATGTATTTGAAAAGCTTATTTTATTCTTAACAGAATTAAATATAGGAACATGCTGGCTTGGCGGGACCTTTACTAGGAATTCCTTTGAGAAAGAAATAAACCTAAGTACTGGTGAAATAATACCATGTATTACACCAATAGGCTATATGACCGAGAAAAATAGATTTTTTGATAAGACTATACGAAGGATAGTAAAGGCTGATAATAAGAAGCCTTGGGATGAACTCTTTTATTACTCTAGTTTTGAAAAGAAGCTAAAAAAAGGAGAAGGCGATAAATTTGACACTCCAATTGAAATGGTGAGATTAGGCCCCTCGGCTTCCAATAAACAGCCTTGGAGGATTGTCCTTTCAGATAAAAAGGATGTTTGCCATTTTTACCTTGAGCAGACACCTAATTATAGCGGAAATAAAATGGGATTTAATATTCAGAGTATAGATATAGGAATAGCACTTTGTCATTTTGAGCTTTCCTGTAATGCTCTAAAGCTTAAAGGCAATTGGAGGATTAAAAATCCCAAGATAAAATTGCCTAATGAAAATACTAAATACATAATGAGCTGGGAGTCTAAATAAAATCCTTAATAATCTTGTTGAAA
>JANQEZ010000228.1 GCA_028278115.1 Clostridia bacterium | reverse complement strand
TATAATGCAGAAATAGTAGATGCAAGAGAATTGAAATATGTTGACAGTAAGCTTTACTTTAATGATATGCAAATTGATGTAGTGTATAGAAGACTTGTGACAAAGGATTTGCTTGATAGAGCTGATGAAATACCTGACTTTATTGAGGCTGCAAAGGAAGGCAAAGTTTGTATTGTGGGTCCTATTAAAACCCAGATTATCCACAATAAAATTATTTTTAAGGTTCTGAATGATGTCGATACATTAGAGCTATTAACGGAGGAAGAAAGAAGCTTTGTTAAAGAGCATATTCCCCATACTACAAAATTTGAAGGTGATGGCTTTGATTTTGAAGAACTAATTTTTCATAAGGATAAATATATATTAAAGCCAAGTGACTTCTACGCATCAAGGGGAGTTTATGCAGGATGTGACTTTAATGATGATGATTGGAAGTCAAAGCTCTTGGAATGTCATGGAAAGGATTATCTCATACAGGAATATTATCCTCCAACTAAAAGTAATTTAGTTGAATTTCATAAAGGAAAGCTAAAGGTAAGCGAATTTAATAATATAACAGGAATATATATGTACAATGAAAAACTATATGGACTTTATTCAAGGATAGGAAAAAACGCAATTATATCAGGACTCCATGATTGTTTTACATTACCTAATTTTATTGTTAAATGATGTCTGATAAAGGACAGGATAGATTGAAGCAGATTGTTAAAGGATATGGCAGATAGAAATAAAACGAATATATTTTCTAGAGATACAAAAAATAACATAGCAAAGAATCTACTTTTGTGGAGGGGAAGCTATGAATTTAGTATCTGGAAAAATGTTATGGACTGATATAAGCAAAATACCCAATAAACATACTTATTTAAGTGAAGACATAAGCTGTGATGTATTAGTAGTAGGTGCTGGTATAACAGGGGCAATATGTTCCTATTTCTTTACTAAGGCAGGGGTGGATACAGTAACAGTCGATAAGAATATAGTTGGATATGGAAGTACAAGTGCTTCCACATCTATATTGCAATATGAGATAGATATGGATTTAGTAGGATTAAAGGGTATTATTGGAAAAGATAAAGCTGTGGAGTGCTTTAAACTCTGCAAAGAGGCTGTTTATGAAGTTGAAAAAATAGTGGATGATCTAGGAAACAAATGTGGCTTTAGCCTTAGGGATTGTTTTTATTATGCTGATAGTGAGTCAGACCTTTCTTTGCTTAAAAAGGAGTATAAGATTAGAAAAGATAGTGGTTTTGATGTTGAATTTATAGAAGAAGGAAGAGCTAGGGATATGTTTTCCTTCCCGATAAAAGCAGGAATATATTCAAGAAAAAGCGGCGGCGAGATAAATCCCTATATGTTCACCCATGAACTCATTTCAAGGTCACAGAAGGATGGACTTAAAGTTTTTGAAAATACTGAGGTTACTGAATTAAAGAATGAGTCCGATGGGGTAGAGATAACAACTAAAAATGGATTTAAGATTAAAGCAAAAAAGGTAGTATTTGCCACAGGATTTTTAGCAAAGGAATTGATAGACAATAAAACAGCTATATTGACAAGAACATTTACTCTAGTTACAAAGCCCGTGGATAGATTTGATGGATGGCATAATAGATGTATTATCAGGGACACAAAAAACCCCTATACTTACCTTCGTACTACCAGCGATGATAGGATAATAATTGGAGGGGAGGATTTAGCTTTAGGAGGAAAAAACAGCAAGATGTCTTGCTTAACAGAAGGAGCCTCTGTAGCTAAAAAGAAATATCAAATTCTATACAATAGACTTTTGACTTTGTTTCCCGGTATAAAGGATATTGAAATTGAATACCGATTTAATGGGATATTTGGGGAATCCAGTGATGGCTTACCATATATCGGAGAATATCAAAAATACCCAAACAGCTATTTTTGTTTAGGCTATGGATCAAATGGAATATTGTATGGAGTTATTGGAGCTAAATTGATTAGAGATATATACTTTGGAAAGTCTTCTAAGCTTTTAGAGCTATTTAAAGTAAATAGGTAGATATTGAGAAAATTAAGAAAGCGTCATAACAAACTGAACTGGTGCTTGTCACTAGCTATAGAGAATCCGAAGTAAATGTTAATTTATACATATACGTAAATTAATGTACATATCAAAATATCCGATGATTCTGGGGATTTTTGATGTGTATAAATTAAACCTTTGACTGGAATCTCTATAACAGCGAAACTCTTAAAAACTTTATTTAAGAATATAGAAACCCGAATGAACATACTTGAAGTCCGGCATTCCTTGGAATGCCGCTGTCTATCTCACAAAAGAATGACCCAGTAGCCACGAACCACGAACTACGAACCACGAACCGAAAAAAGCGACAAACTGAAGTTGGCGCTTTTTTTATTTGACTAGGAACTAAAACATTTTTCAAAAGAAATTGCATAGCTGAAATATAGTAAAATGAATTACTAGAAGTGAAATACAAACTATCATCAGTTAAATTTTGGTAGGACTTTTAATAGGCAGCTAAAGGCATTTGCTCTTGCCTAGAAGCCTTATTAGAAAGACCCTAATACCTGTAGCTTGGAACTTAGAACTAAAGACGCCTTTATCCTATTGACTCATATACTCTGACAAGCTGTCTAATAGAATCGTTTTCTTTATGCCTTAACACATCTACAGATGTTTTTTTAAAATCAGTATTTTTTTCTTGTATAATTTTAAATAGAGCCTTTTCAAAGGAATATATATCCCTATTATCAATATAAACAGCGGACTTACCTAATATCTCCTTAAAGGATGAAGTGTCGCTGCATATTACAGAAGTTCCGCAGGCTAAAGATTCTAAAGATGAAATGGGAAAGCCTTCATAGTCTGATAGTGTTATGGTGCATAATGCATTATTGTAGAGGTATGGCATATCTCTGTAATTAACCAGTCCAATAAAATATATCCTGCTGGTAATGCCTAGTCTTCTGGCAAGCTCCTTTAATCTCAAGTAATATACATTTTTTTTGCCCTTGTTATTGCCAGCGATTACTAATTTTAGATTATTATAATGGGGCAGAAGCCTCCTAAAGACAATTAATAATAAATCCAGATGCTTTCTCTCGTGGATGCTTCCAGTATAGAGCAGAAAATCACCTTGGATTCTATACTTTTTTTCCAATTGATAATTGCATACCTCTTGGTCAATTGGTGTAAACATCCTTGAAAGTATGGGATAAACAACTATAACCTTATTCTCTGGGATATCGAAATGGGTATGTATTTCGTTTTTAATAAAATTAGACACCGCAATTATTTTATCAGCCTTATCCAAAGAGATAGGTACTATAGACTTATACTTATTGTAATACTTTCTATCCACGTATCTTGGATAACTAAGGGGTAATAGATTATGTAATGTTAAAACATATTTACAGACCTTTTTATCGGGAAAACTGAATCCGTTGTTAGGTGAGTGGTAAATAGTCACATTATTTTTAGTAATGTATTCCTCCAAAAGCTTATAGTTGTTTCTTTTTCTATTTAAATCTATTTTATGGAAATCTACTTTCTTACCTAAAAGAGCATGTGGCTTAATATCTTTATTGGATATTACTTTATACTGAGCCTGGGGATAAAGTGAAGTAAGTCTATCTAATAGCTCAAAGGTATAAGAATATAATCCAGTGTTTGTAAAATGACTCATACCTATCCCATCATAGCATATTTTCATATAAATCACCTTGTCTCATAGAATCTCTTCATCTAAATCTAGCAAAGGGTCTATGCTGCAATCTTCTTCGTGACTTTCTGATATAGTCAGTTCCTTTAACATGTTTTTAATAGGAGTACCCTTTATAAGCACATTATCCTGTGAACTACTATCAAATTCTTTTGAAAACGGGCTGCTTAGGGTTTCATAATTTATATCCAATAAAAGTAAAAAATGACCATATATACTTTCTTTATTAATCAGGCTAAAGTAGGCATCAATAATATGTATATCAATACTCCATATATCCTCAAAATCAACTGGAGACTCTATAAAGGTATTAAAGGGTGATTCATGATTTACTATAAACATCCTATCAAGTTCACCATCTTGGGTATACATGATTTTATATCTCTTAACACCATCTAAAACTATTATTCTTCCAATAGGCGTTTTAATAGATCTATGGGATGATATGTCAATACTCATAATGACTTCATATATGCTCTTTATTTTTACCTTAGGAAAAAAAAGTGCCTCTGTATCAGAATATATAGTGGTATGGCCATTTTCATTTTTTAATAAATCATCTTCCAAGGTTATTCCTTCAATATTGATAAAATTTCTAATTATACCCATCAGCATCACTCCATTTAAACAAATATACTTCTTGTACAATTTTATTTTATTATTTGCAATTTAGAAGTACTTTTTTATAATTTAGATGAAATTATTTTAAATATCTTTTTTATATAAAATTTATTAAGATTAAAAAGCGTTTATCCATAGTATGACAAATTAAACTAAAATGTGTATAGACAAGCATAGACAGAAAAAATACTATGCTGAAAATAATGGGATAGAGTAACACTTTCTATTGTCCCGTAATAATATGTATCGAGGCTAGGGGATAGACTTTAGCCCAAATAGAAGTATAAAAATAAATGGAGGAATGAAAGATGAGTGGATTTGATTTAGGAAGACTTAAGAAAGAGATAAAAGCAGAACTTGAGAACGAATTAAAAGCTAAGGTTGAAGCAGAAGTAAAAGCAAGATTAAAGGCAGAGCTTGATGCAAGGGCTAAAGCTGACGCTGATGCAAGGTCAAGAGCAAGAGCTAGAGCGACAAACAGAAACCTAGAGGTTGACTTAGATAAGGATATAGACAAAGATATAGATATAGATATAGACAAGGATATAGACATTGACAAGGAAGTAGAAATTGAGAAAGAATACCACAAGCAAATACAATATAATAGACAGTATAATTACAATGTTGTAAAGCAATATCAAGGTCAAAAGACAGAAGCCGACGCTGATTCTGATTCTGATGCAGATGCAGACGCAAAAGCAAAGGCTTTAGCAGCTAACAAAAATAGAAACAAAAACAGAAACAAAGCAGAAGCAGAAATTGAAAAAGAAAAAAGAGATAAGTACTATTAGATTCATTATATAAATAGTGGGGGATTCCCCACTATTTATAAATATTATAAACTGCTTTCAAAAATAAATTCATTACTATATACATATAGGAGGTGAAGGTATGGTGGTAGATGATAAAATGAAAAAAGCAGAGTTAGAAGCTCATTTAGAAACTGAACAAATGAAATGTCCACAGGAGCAGATAAGTACTCAAAGAAATATTCAAGATATTGATCAAGAGCAAAATGTCAATGCTACTCCTTTTCAGTTTAATACACAGAATTTTAATGTAGAAAACAAAATTGATCCTAGGGATTGCAGTGGGAGGATAATGGGTGTAACCTATTTGGAAAAAGACAATAGAATAATAGCAGATGTAAATATATTGCTTTATTTTGGGAATATATGTGAAATAGCAGTTTACAAAACAAAATCAGATGAGAATGGAAACTTTCTGATAGAAGATTTACCTCCCGGTTATTATAGTATATTAGCGTATAAGGGAAATGAAGTTAGGGATATAATTCAGTTTATAAAAGTACTAGTTGCACAGGATGTTCACCAGTCCATACAGCTAAAGAGTAGTTTGGAAAAAATAGTGGATGTAGAAATTTAAGAAGACAATGTTAATGCCACAAATCTAAATATCGGAATACCAAAGCCCGTTACTGGGCTTATATTTTATTAATATAAAAGAGTTTTCATTTCTTTAAAAGCTTAGTCTAGAAAGGCTCAGTATAGGAATACTACTCTAAGGATGAATAAATTCCACTGAAAGAAAGTAGAAGCATTCTTTGTTTTAGTGGAATTTATATTTGGTTCCAAAGTAGTATAACTATAGGGAACCAACTTTAAAATGAAAGAGATTATATTGCTGAGAGGGGATTATGATATTTTATTTTCGTTCATGCAATGAACCTGTTTTTATATATATCTTAAAGGAGAAAACAGATTCATTGAAATCACTAAAATAAAATATCATAATCCTTTTGCTTTTATTTCACTCTATTGTTGGTTACCTATATAAT
>JANQEZ010000368.1 GCA_028278115.1 Clostridia bacterium | reverse complement strand
TTTAGAGTAAAACTTAACTTATACATGACTCAAATATGCGACGATTCTGGGCATTTTGAGGTGTGTATAAGTTGTAGTTTTACCTAAAATACCTATAAGAAAACATCAATAGAATCTTCACCAAGTAAGTACTAGAACATGTTAAGTTTACTTTAATAATACGAAAAATACGTTTACATATTATTATTTAAGGTATAAGTATAGTAATCCTTATTGAAAGTGATTATTAGTTATAGGAGTGAGAATCATGAAGAAAAAAGACAGAGAAATAGTGGAACTAAATATGGAATCAAACGTAATGGGCAATATAGCAGGTTTATTTATAGATCAGTTTCAAATGGCAGTTCTTGTTATGCTGCTGATTATTTCAATTGGAGTTTTTGGCTTCTTAACTTTACCTAAGGAATCTTTACCAGAAATTGTTTTACCTGCAATAACTATTCAAACCATATATCCAGGTGCAAGTCCAGTTGATGTAGAAAGCCTTGTAACAGATAAGATCGAAAATGAATTATCTGATTTTAGTGATGTAGAAGATATAACATCGGAAAGTAGTTTTGGACTTTCATTTATCAATGTTTCCTTTGATGATAGTGTCGACATCAATCTAAAAAAGATAGAACTGGACAATAAGCTTGAAGATATTGATTTTCCAGAAGAAGTACAGGAAGTAAGGTCTAGTATATTTAAAACCACAGAGATACCACTTATGAATGTCAGTATTTCTGGTGAATATAGTATATTTGAGCTTACTGACATATCAGAGGATATAAAGACGGGACTTGAGAAGATATCCGGGGTCGAAGAAGTAAATGTATTTGGTGGGCTCGATAGAGAAATACACATCATTACCAACAAGGTTAAAATGCTTGAGCTTGGAGTAACCTCCAGGGATATAGTAAATGCAATTTCTTCACTTAATCTGGGTTTTCCCATTGGTGAAACAGATTTAAGCGGCTCAAGATACAGCCTTAGAATAGATGAACAATTAAATGATGTTAAAGATATTGAAAATACATTAGTTAAGACTAAAACAGGTGATGATATATTTATTAGTTATGTAGCCGATGTTGTTGACTCCAATGAAGATATAAATGAATATAATAATACCTATGTAAATGATGGAAGTAATCAGGTCTTTACATCGGTTTTTCTAGAGATAATAAGGGTGGCAAACAGTGATGTTATTGGAACAAGTCAAAAAATTAAAGATTATTTAGAGTCACAAAGTGGAAGATTATATCCTTCCAATATCAAGGTCAATATATCCAATGATATTGCAGAAGATGTGGAGAGGGATTTGAATAATATAGAGGGCAGTGCTCTTTCGGGATTAATAGTGGTAATAATTGTTTTATTCTTATTTATAGGATTTAAGGAATCAATTATTGTATCTATAACAATACCACTTACCTTGCTTGGAACCATTGGAGTACTTAACTTTTTCGGCATTACCTTCAATACCTTTGCGATACTTGGACTAATAGTTGCATTAGGTCTTTTAGTAGACAACTCCATTATAGTTATGGAGAACATCCATCGCTTAAGAGAATTGGGAGTAAATTCCAAAAAAGCAGCTAAAATAGGAACAAACCAAGTTGGATACCCCATATTAGCAGCTTCACTTACTACCCTTGCAGCATTTTTTCCACTGGCAATATTACCTGGAATATTGGGAGACTTTGTATCAACTATTCCAATAGTTATAATGATAACAATAACTATTTCATTAATAGTTTCTATAACAATAACTCCCACAATTTCATCAAGAATATTAAGTGATAAAGAGAAAAAAGATTTACCTAAAAAATTATCTGTAAAAATTTTTTCCATAATCATTGTGGGACTATTAAGCTACTATGCATTTTCAGATAGTGCTGACTCCTTTTTATTAAAAGCATTACCTGTAATTTTCTTTACTTTATTAATGACCATAAAACAGTTTAGTAAAAAAGAAGCTGGTCAGCAGTCAAAGCTTATGATCCTATATGGAAAAATGATTGAAGGGATTTTGAGAAAACCTTTAAAGAAATATCTGGTACTTTTAGTAGGGATACTCGTCTTCTTCAGTAGTTTTGGGCTATTTGCAACTGGACTTCTTAAGGTAGCTTTTTTTCCTACCAATGAGCCAAATGGATTATCTATGGAAATTGATACTCCAGGAGGAACTACATTGGAGGATACTTCCAATATAGTTGCAGAGGTAGAGGAAGAATTGATGAAGATGGAGGAAATAAAAATCTTTAACACCACTATAGGTGGAAACGAGATTGATAATGCTGTAGTAAATATTGAATTTTTAGATAGAAGCTTATTATCAAGAAGTGGATTTGAAATAACAGATGAAATTGAAGATAAAATGAAAAATATAGCCGGAGCACAAATCATAGTAAGGGGAATAGCATCTGGTGGACCACCGATTGGAAAGCCCATAAGCATCAAGCTAACTGGTGAAGATTTGGAAGCATCAAATGAGCTTGCAAACAGATATGGTGAAATATTAAATAAAATCGGGGGAGTTTACAACGTAGAAATTTCTACAAAACGAGGTGTACCGCAGATATATGTTGATATTAAAGAAAACAAAGCTAAGCAATTAGGACTAAGTGTTAATAGTATAGCTACCCAACTAAGAGATCAAATTGAAGGAATTACCGCAACAACTATAAGGGATGGAAAAAAAGAAATAGATGTAGTGGTAAAAAATCCAGAGGATAAATTTAATGAAATTGACCGTATTAAGAATATATATTTAAGTACTCAAAATGGTAATGAGATACCATTAATAAGTGTAGCTAACTTAATAGAAGAAGATGGTATATCCAGCATAAGACAAGAGGACACAGAAAGAACAATAATTGTTGATGCCGACCTTAAACAAGGCTTTAATGTTAACGATGTAATAAATGAATTTGAGTCTATGTCTATGAAGTATGATATACCAAATGGAATCGAGGTAAGCTATGGTGGAGATGTTGAGGGTATTCAGGATAATTTCATAAATCTGTTCCAAAGCATGATTTTAGCAGTTTTCTTAGTATTTATTATCCTCACACTTCAGTTTAAATCCATTGCCCAGCCATTTGCTATATTAACTACCGTACCAATGGCACTGGTTGGTGTATTATATGGTCTGGCTATTACAGGAAATGATTTTGGATTTTATTCCTTCATGGGATTAGTAGCTCTAGTGGGTATAGCAGTAAATGATGCCATCGTTTTAATAGACTATATGAACTATCTGAGAAGCGAAGGAAGCGAATTGATAGATGCAATTATAGAAGCTGGGATTACAAGATTTAATCCAGTTCTTGCCACTACCATGACTACCATCAGTGGAGTTTTGCCATTGGCATTTAAGGAAGTCTATTACGCACAGTTTAGTTTTTCATTAATATTTGGACTATTGGTAACAACATTCTTAACATTGATATTTATACCAATAGTATATTCGATTATTGAAGGGTTTAAGATAAAGAAGCCATCTGAAAGCATATAGAGAGGAAGTGAAAAGAATGAGAAAAATCTTGATTGGGATTATAGCGGCTGCATTTGTCATCAGCGGCTGTACAACATCGGTTAAGGAGGAAGCAAATATTGCTCAGGAAGAAAGGATTGCAGTATCAACTGTTGCATCTGAGCAAATGACTATATATGAAACCTTTCTTAGCATTGGTAGGATCGAAGCTGCAAAATCACTCGATATAAATACAGGTGGAAATGGAAGGATAGTAAAAGTAAATGTTTCACCTGGTGATGAAGTCAAGAAAGGCGATGTTCTATTTGTACTGGATAGAGAAACCCTTATGAATTCATATCAAGCTACAGAGAGTCAATTGAGAACATTGAGGGATAATCTAAAAATAAACTATGAGGACTTAGCTGAGGAATACAGACAGAAAGAACAGCTATATAGCCAGGGAGCCATTTCAAAATCCGAACTAGATAACCTAGAAGCTAGGCTGAGGCAAACTCAAAAATCATATAAAGATTCAAGGATAAATTACGATAGACAGGTTAGAAACTTAAAGAAGAACCTAGAAGATAGAAATGTCAAAAGTCCAATAGCTGGAAGAGTAGCAGCTATATTTATAAAAGAGAATGAAGAAGTTATAAACGAAAAGGCAGTAGAAGTCATAAATGAGGATCAAATGATAGCTACTACAATGGTTTCCAGTAAGTATTTTGATGGAATTAAGCTTGGGGGAGAGACAATAATATATCCCGACGCTGAAAAAGAATCGGCTATTAAGGGTAATATAATGAGCTTCAATAAAAGTCCAGATGCCAATACTGGATTGTATGAGGTTAAGATAAGTTTAGAAAAGACAGATAGAAGGCTTAGAACAGGAGAATATGCTGAGATTGAGTTTATAACAGATAAGAGGCAAGCATTGACTGTTCCTAAGAAATCCGTGATTAGAGATGGTGGGGAGTATGTTGTATATAGAATAAAGGATGATTATGCAGAAAGGAAAAGGGTAGAGATTGGGATCATACAAGGAGATAGAATCGAAATAAAGAAAGGAATTGAACTAGGAGAGAAAATTGTAGCAAGGGGTCAGAATTACTTGACTGATGGAAGTAAAATTGCATTAAGAGATAGCCTCTAGGAGATTATCCATTTTGATTAAAAAAGCTATAAGAGCATAAATTTTTTAAAAAGTCCAATTTCAACTATATATATAGATGTGAAATTGGATTTTTTAAAATTATTAAAAATTTTTATTGTAATTATCACAGAATATACAAATCATAGAGAAGACTGGT
>JANQEZ010000367.1 GCA_028278115.1 Clostridia bacterium | reverse complement strand
TATGTATATCTTTTTACTTCCTTTATCACTTAGTGAGAATGTATTCTTTAGCATGCTTTTTACCTCCTATTTTCCATTTGGTTCCTGTTTGGTACTCCCTAAACATTTTGGCATACATGCCGTCCCTATTTAATAGATTACTATGGCAGCCGGATTCAACAATTTCTCCATCATTTAAAACAATAATCTGATCAGCACCTGTAACAGTAGATAGTCTGTGGGCAATCATTAAAACCGTCTTATTTTTCATCAGCACATCTAGTGCTTTTTGAATCTTGTATTCATTCTCAGGATCAGCAAAGGCTGTAGCCTCATCTAATAACACAACTGGAGCGTCTTTCAATATAGACCTAGCAAGGGCAATACGCTGCATTTCTCCACCGGATACATATATGTTTTTTGTACCTATAACTGTATGGATTCCACTGGGCAGCTTCTCAATTATATCATCACACTGTGCTAAATGCAGAGCTCTTTTGATTTCATCCTCAGTAGCATTAGGGTTGCTAAAGGCAACATTTTCAGCTACTGTCATTTTAAAAAGGTTTATATCCTGAAATACAAAACTCACCTGTCTCATCCACTCGTTATAATCTAAATCCTCTACATTAACACCTCCAATACAAATCCTCCCCTTATCCACATCCCAAAATCGAGAAATTAGATTGGCAATAGTGCTTTTACCTCCGCCAGATGGTCCAACAAGGGCTGTAACTGTACCCTCCTTAGCAGTAAAGGATATGTCGTTAATGACCCTTGGGCCATCCTTTTCATATTTAAAAGATACTGAATCAAAGGTAATATCAAAGGATTTAGTCCTTTTCGGATTAGATGTATGGATTATTGGCTTTTCACTTAAAATACCTTCAATGGTATCTAATGCCTGGGCTGTAATCATTCCATTTGATGAGCTGTACATGATACGCAGTAATAATACAGCTACAAGGGGAGTAAAAACTACAAAAAAGATGAAGCTGAGGATAAAGCTTTCTTTATTTACTGACCACTGATAAAATACAACTCCAGCAGGAATCAATACAAAAAAGATACCGTGCACTGCCGAAATATATAAACTCATAGGTCTTTCCATTGATAAAGCGTATTCTGTAACAAACTTTTTATATGTCATGATAGAATTATGAAATCGCTTAAATGAATGTACGGTCTGTCCAAAAACCTTCACTACAGAAATCCCTCGTACATATTCTACAGCCCCATTACTCATATTTTCTAGAGATTTTTGATATTTTTCTAAAAAGCTTCCACTATCTCCTCTGACCATAAAGCCCAGTACAGTAAAACCAATGGCAATAGGTATAATGCAGATTAAGGCTAATCGCCAGTCAAAATAAAATATACTGGCTAAAAAAGCCACAGGCGTTACAACAGCCTGAACTGTATCGGGCAGTTGATGTGCTACAAAATTCTCTGTATTTTCAGCATTTTTCTCAATAATCTTGCGTAATTTGCCGCTATGATTTTCAATATGAAAACCTAGTGGCAGCTCGCCTAGATGACGAACTATTTTAATTCTTAGGTTTGCCATAAGATTAAAGGCGGTTAAATGTGAACAAATCAGAGCTATACCATATAACATAAATGAAATCGAGGTTGCAGTTACAGCTAACCAACCATAGTGAGTAATTAGTTCACTGTCAATTAAAGTAATGTTTTTTGCTCCAATTAGCACCCTTTCAGCTACAAAATAAATACAAAAATAGGGTGCTAAGCTCAGTATCCCGGCAATTGCAGAAAATATCCAAGATAATATCATGGTGATTTTAAATTTACCTGCATGTTTCATTAATCTAATTAATATATTTTTGTTTTCCACTGACTCCCCCACCTTTGCAATAGTATTTCTTAAGGAAAATATGAATACTATATATCTTCATTTTAAACTTTTAAAAATAAGCTTTTCACTCCTCTTTATTATTTGGTATAATAAATTAAGTTAGAATATTCTAACTGACTTGAATAATATATCTTAATATAGGTCAGGTCAATAGGATTCCGTTCTTTATGACAAATAGCCAAAATTGTTTGTGATATTGCCTAAATAGAAGGAGGGTTATTATTGAATACTATATTTAAGCAATTGTATTTCCCCTATTTATCTAAGCTGGGGTATTATCCTTTGGAAAATGTGTATAGTAATTGTGGGCTTTATTTTGAATTGGATTCCTCCATCGGTACGGGCTATTACTGGGTTTATCCAGTTGATAATTTATATGCTGTAGCTGTTTATGCCCTTAATATTAAAAGCGATATTTCATTTCAAATTGAACATCCTCCTTTTCTGTGCCTTGGAAATTATAAGACATCGAATCCACAGCTCATACTTGGTAGCGAAATAACATCTTCTGAAAGTCTTCTAGGATATGTGGGTGATGATGATGTTTATACTTTTACATTAAGCAAAGGCACATGGGTTCATAATGTTGCAATTACTTTGACACCAGAATTCTATAAGGAATTGCTTCCTAGTAGGTATACAGGAGACTTTCAAAGCCTAACATATGGATTCTCTAGACTTAATGGGCATGAAAATGTCCCTGAGATTGCAATGATATTAAAACAAATCAAAGCATTTCAGCCCTCAAGGGACATTGCAAAAATGTACTATGAAAGCAAGGTTATGGAGATAGTTTCCCTCATAATTCAATGGGGAAAAAATCAGCTTCTATTTTCTGCTTCAGATTCTCTTCCAGATTCGCACCTTCATCAGCTAAATGAAGTTCTCACTTACTTAAATGAGAATTATACCAATTCTATTTCATTAGGCACTTTGACTAAGATTGCTTGTATGAGCCACAATAAATTAACTAATTCCTTTAAGCAGACCTACGGCTCCACCATAACCCAATATATACAATCCTTACGTGTCAATAAAGCAAAGGAAATGCTATTGGACTCAAATTGGAAAATAGGGGAAATCGCAAATGAGGTAGGATATAAATTACATGGCAGCTTTTCTGAAATATTTAAGCGTTACACTGGTCTTACGCCTAATGAGTTCAGAAAAAATGTTCCATGATTTTTATAGTTAAGATATGTAATATATATAGGTATTTTAGGTAAAACTACAACTTATACACACCTCAAAATGCCCAGAATCGTCGCATATTTGAGTCATGTATAAGTTAAGTTTTACTCTAAA
>JANQEZ010000366.1 GCA_028278115.1 Clostridia bacterium | reverse complement strand
CTTAAGAAATATTTCTAAAAAAGGTTAAGTTTTAGGGGCACACATCTATAGCAGGACTAAAGAGGTTTTGTTACAAAGAAACCTCCTTTAGAACAACATTCTCATTTCTTTCCTTTACATGCCTTATTGACCATTCATTCTGGAATAATAATACAGGGTCTTTATTTTCGCTCTCAGCAATCATTGTATCCATAGGAAGAGAGAAGGTATTGGCATTAAAATCATCCATTTCAACCCAGCGTATATAACGGAAGGGCAATCTTTCACTGATGATATCAACACCGTATTCGTTTTTAAGACGATACTCCAGCACTTCAAACTGAAGCACACCCACTACACCGATAATTAGCTCCTCCATACCTATATTAGGACGCTTATATACCTGAATTGAACCCTCCTCAGCTAATTGCTTGATTCCCTTTAGGAACTGCTTACGCTTTAGAGAATTTTTTGTGGATATTTTACTAAAATGCTCTGGAGCAAATTGTGGTATACCTGCGTATTGTAATTTTGACTGATCTTGACAGAGAGTATCACCTATATTGAATACGCCAGGGTCATGTATACCTATAATATCACCGGGATAAGCAGTATCTACTATAACACGGTCCTGAGCCAAAAATTGCTGGGGCTGAGATAATCTTACCTTCTTATTTTTCTGAACATGATTTACCGTCATGCCCTTTTCAAACTTACCAGAGCAAATCCTTAAAAAAGCTATTCTATCCCTATGGGCAGCATTCATATTTGCTTGAATCTTAAAAATGAATCCAGAAAAATTATTTGACTCAGGGTCAATATCTCCTAAATTACTTGTCCGAGGTCTTGGAGGCATTGTTATATCTAAGAAGGACTCTAAAAACGGTTCAACACCAAAGTTAGTAAGGGCACTTCCAAAAAATACAGGGGTCAACTCTCCCTTCAATATTTGCTCTAAATCGAAGCTGTCACCAGCGACGTCCAAAAGTTCAAGCTCGCCCCTCAGTTCTTCGTGATGATCCTCACCTAATAAACCAGTAAACTTTTCGTCTGTAACATCTCCCGTAATCGTTTCAGCTATTGACTGCCCATGATTACCACCATTGAAAAGCTCAACCTGTTTTCTGCCGCGGTTATAGACTCCTCTAAAGCTGTTATCTGTCCGTATAGGCCAATTCATTGGATAAGAACGTATACCTAAAACCTTTTCGATGTCCTCCATCAATTCAAAGGGGTCCTTTCCTGCACGGTCCATTTTATTGATAAAAGTAAAAATTGGAATTCCCCTCATCTTGCAAACATGAAAAAGCTTTTTAGTTTGGTCCTCAACACCCTTTGCAGAGTCAATAACCATAACAGCGCTATCTGCTGCCATCAGAGTTCTATAGGTGTCCTCACTGAAGTCCTGATGGCCGGGGGTATCCAGAATGTTTATACAGAAATTATTATATTCAAACTGGAGCACACTTGAGGTAACGGAGATTCCTCTTTTCTTTTCGATTTCCATCCAATCTGATACAGCGTGTTTATTTGACCTTCTTGACTTAACCGACCCAGCCGAACGAATGGCACCACCATATAATAGGAACTTCTCAGTTAGCGTCGTTTTCCCTGCGTCAGGATGGGAGATGATTGCAAAGGTCCTTCTCCTGCGAACCTCTTCAACAAAGTTAAAATTTTGCTTAGACATTTTTAATCTTCCTTTATCTAAATTTATTTAATCCGCTTAAAAAACATAGCCTTTTTGATAGTATAACGTTATTCTTGATATGTCAATTATTATTCGATAAAAACACAGATTTAGTTTAAGGTAATATATTGAAACCCACAGACCTCACACATTCTTTTCTGGCATTCTACCAATAGAGTATAGATAAACCCATCTATAATTTTCATTGAAGTCATAAAGCAGTACATAGGCTGTAGACTGGGCTATTCATTTGTTCCAGAGGTTATCTTTGGGGATGGATGATTCATCAAGGGGAAAATGTGAAATAATAGAGAATGAGGGCACCGAGCCTTTATATGTACAGATTGTATATCATAAAGACAAATATGTATTTGACAAATAGACATAAAATGAGGAATGAGATAAGCTATGAGTATAAATAGATTATTTGATATATACAAGCCATATATACTTAAATTAGATAATAAGAACAAATATCAAAGGGCAGATCTGTTAAATAAGGATTTTTTAATTATAAAATCCAATGGCATATCTATATATTATTCTGCCCATAATGAAGTAGTTAATAGTAGGGCAGATATGATGATTATAGGAATCTGTCCCGGATGGAGACAGATGGAGATGTCGATTCGGTATGCTAAACAGCTCCTAAATAAAAGGCTCTCCCAAGATGAAATCTTAAAGAAGGTTAAGCTAAAATGCAGGCTTTATGGAAGTACACGTGAAAATTTAATTGATATGCTTAATAGCCTTGAGCTTCACAAAGAGCTTGGAGTAAGTTCATCAGATATACTATTCAATGAGGATTATCACAGGCTCCACACTACATCCCTAATCAGATACCCGGTTTTTATAAATGGAAATAATTATAATGGCAATTCCCCTAGTTTATTAAAAAACGAATTTATTTTTAATATTGCATCGGAATCTATAAAAGAAGAGATAAGTCATTTAGAAAATATCAAACTAATTTTACCCTTGGGAAAGGCAGTTGAAAGGTTTCTATGTTCTATCTATAAAGAAAATGAGAATATTTATAATAGAATTATTAAAGGCTTTCCTCATCCGTCGGGGCTAAATGGCCATAGGATGAGATTCTTTAGAGAAAATTTCCATGACCTCAAGCTGCAATTTAGTAGTTTGTTCAGTTCTAATAAAATGAGATAGAAAGTCTTTCTTATGTTTAGAAAAAGTTTTCATTTAAACTATTCCAAGGAAATATAGGATTCTTTACGTATCTTCAAGCTGCCAATTACCTCATCATATTGCTTTATCAATTTAGTCCAGTCATATGGTGAGGCAAGCCTTCTATAGCTTTTTTTTCTAATTTGATTGATGTTGATAATTGCATATCTCAGTTTATCTACTAATCCACTAAAATCATCATAAAACAGCTCAGGATTTTCATGGATATCATATAGGTCTGGATAGGTCAAACGCTTAGGTAAAATTGGATAACAACCACTATATACTGCCTCCATAACGCTTATACCAAAAAAATCATGGTTAGAAGTCACCGGCAGTATATCAGATGCAAGGAGCCATGATGCATATTCATGCCCCTTAAGATAACCAGTCTTTATGATATCTTCACCTAAAACCTTAAAAGCTCTGTCAAAAATCTTAGGAGAGTTTTTATATGACTCCCCAAGAACTGCAACTCTAAAGCGTAGGCCCTCTTTTTTTAGCAGAAAAAGAGCATTAAAAAAATCATCGGGATTTTTATCAAATTCCCACCTGTGGTTCCATAGAATAAGGGGCAAATCCTCGTTATATATGGCTTTATCGCCTTTGTCAATATTTTTAAGATTAATACCAATAGGTAGAACCTGTGATTTACCATAGAGGGAATCAATCACACCAGTATGCCTATAATCAGGCATTTTCTTAAGCAGCCTTTCAAGGGTATCATAAAATGAGTTCATATTATAATGGGAATTAAAAAATACATGGTCTGAAGCTAAGGCGGTGGTATAATTCATAAAGCCATAATTAATATCTCTTTGAAGTTCCTTATCTTTCCCACCTTCCTTCCAAGGATAAGTTAATTGATTTTCATGGAAGTATACTGCAATAGGCACAGAGACCTTAAGTTTTCTCCTTATGAGGGAAACAAAGGTAGTGAGGTCCAGCATATCAGTTGCTAAGATGATGTGGGGGTCAAAATCTAAACCCATAAACTCCTGAGCTAAAGTAACAGCACCTCCATACATTCTCCACTTCCAAAACTTTCCCTTCATACTTAATACCTTTATATTATGTGAGCTATAGCCTTTATATTGATTAATCCAAGATTTGTGGGAGCCAGAAAAGAAAGGCTCAAGGATTAATATATTTTTTGTCATAGATGCCTCCTATGGATATGTGACTTAGAAACTTAAACTTTTTTAGAAATATTTCTTAAGACAAAACTACAATGACTATTTGACTAACAGCTAACGGCTGACAGCTCACAGCAAAACATTGAAAGTAAAACTTCTCAGTCACACAGCTATATGGATATGCACTTTTATAATTTAATATTTCCAAAGAAAAAAATGTAAAAGCATTCATTGTTTTCTTTAAAAAATTAATTAAGGGTTAAAAGCGTTTATCTTTATTGAATAACTGAGATTAGGACTTTATTTTAACATATTTATCAAGCCTGGACTAGGAGTATTGACTTTAAAGAATATATTAGAGCACCAAAGCAGTGAATATGGAGCTGAGAATACTAAAAAGAGAGTATAGTTCTATTTAGAGAAGGAATAAAAAGCCAATATTATATTATTGATAAAACAAATAATAAAGTAGTCTTCATAGAGTTTTTAGGAAATTAAATTTATTAATTGGGGTAGTACTAGGGAAGCTGGTACTACCCCAATATATGGCGTTGAAAATATTAGAACGATGTCTAAAAATATAAAACGAAGAAAAGACTTAGGTACGACCCTTGGATTGAAAAAAGGGAAAAGTGTAAAGATGATGAATAATTAAGAATCTGAATATAAAAATAGAAAGTTATAAAGATACATATTATAATATATCTAAGTGTCAACTTATTTTTTATCGTTTCGTCAAAAAACTATGAATACCTTAACTTTAATAAATTTTATTTTCTTATATGGCGGTGATTATGTGATAATTTTTTTACTTTATGGAATCGGTGCTGGAATCATTACTAATATAGTATTAAATTCTCTTAATGCTAAGTTAAATTTCAGAAAAAAAATTTATATAGGTATTTTAGGTAAAACTACAACTTATACACACCCCAAAATGCCCAGAATCATCGCATATTTGGGGCATGTATAAGTTAAGTTTTACTCTAAA